>CAMDCQ010000064.1 GCA_945890595.1 Chitinophaga pinensis | reverse complement strand
TATTACAGAACCTATAGGAGGAACAGTAACGGTAATTACAGTTGGAGAAGCAGATACGGAGCCTGTAATACGCAAAGCACTTGCAATGGGCGCTACCGATGCCATCCGCGTTGATGCAAATCCTAGTGACGGTATGTACGTGGCTGCGCTACTAGCAGCACAAGCTAAATCTGGAGGTTATGACATGATTATTACAGGTAGAGAATCTATAGACTATAATGGTGGTCAGGTGCAAGGACTTTTAGCGGAAATGTTAAATTGGCCTTTGATTAACGTAGTGATGGAGCTTGACGTTACGGACACTAAAGTTACTGCTGTTCGCGATATAGACGGCGGAAGAGAAACGGTAAGCGTAAACACTCCTGTTGTGGTAAGTGCCCAAAAAGATTTATGTGAACCCCGTATACCAAACATGCGCGGCATCATGATGGCAAGAAGCAAGCCACTTAACGTGGTAAGCGCAGAAGATAAATTTAATTACACTTCAGTGAGTAAATACGATTTACCTCCTGCAAAAAGCGGTGTAAAAATGATAGATGCGGCAAACGCAGAAGAACTTATTGACTTATTACATAACACAGAGAAATTATTTTAGGATTATGGCAGTAATTGTATACGCAGAAAGCGACAACGGAACATATAAAAAATCAAGTTTTGAAGCAATAACGTACGGTAAAGATTTAGCAACTCAGCTAGGTTCAACCTGTATTGCTGTAACCATTGGTAATAAAGGAACTCAAAATTTAGGTTTGTATGGTGCAGACAAATAATTAACGATTTCAGGAGATTTATTTTCTACCTTTAACCCACAAGCATACGCAAAAGCACTTAGTGAGGTAGTGAGTGCTGAAGGTGGAGACACTGTAATTATTTCACAAACATATAATGGCAAATCGATTGCACCATTATTGGCGGTAAAACAAGATGCAGCCCTGGTTACAGGAGTTGTTGATATGGTAGATACTACTGCAGGATTTAGTGTCAAAAAAACCTGTTTTTCAAGTAAGGCGATTGGCCATATAAGTATAAACCATGCTAAAAGAGTACTTACGCTTATACCTAATTCTTACAAGATAACCCAAGATGGCTCGGATATTACAGCTGAGACGGTCAATACATCTGTTTCTGCGGCTGATATCAATACCACCATCATTTCTACAGATAAGGTTACGGGTAAAATACCCTTGACAGAGGCTGAATTAGTCGTATCTGCAGGAAGAGGTTTAAAAGGCCCAGAAAATTGGGTGATGGTAGAAGAGTTAGCAGACATACTTGGAGCTGCTACTGCATGTTCTAAACCTGTAAGTGATATAGGATGGAGACCCCATAGTGAACACGTAGGACAAACTGGTATTACGATAAAACCAAACTTGTATATTGCAGCAGGTATTTCTGGAGCAATACAACATTTGGCAGGTGTTGGAAGCAGTAAAGTGATTTGTGTAATCAACACAGACCCAGAAGCTCCTTTTTTCAAAGCAGCAGACTATGGAATAGTAGGTGATGTTTTCGACGTATTACCCAAATTAATAAAGCGTGCCAGAGAAATTAAAGGCGCGTAACTTAGTTAACCAACAGATAAGTAGTAAGCTATGGGTGGTGAAAAAATAGAATTAAATATAGTAGGATTAACTTCTGGTCACTCTCAAAGAAACAGCTATACCTTAATTTTAGGTCAAGAAGACGGAAACTTAAAACTACCTGTAGTTATTGGAAGCTACGAAGCCCAATCCATTGCGCTAATTATTGAAGGTCTCACGCCCCAAAGACCTTTAACACATGACTTAATGTATGACGCTATGGAAAAATACAATATCCTCATAAAGGAAGTAGTTATAGATCAACTGAAAGAAGGCGTATTTTATGCCAAGATAATCACAGAACAAAACGGTGTAGAGTTCGCTATCGATTCCAGAACTTCTGATGCCGTGGCTATGTCTCTTAGGGCTAAATGTCCTATCTATACCTTTAAGTCTATTTTGGATGACGCTGGGATAATTTATGATGGAGAAGACGAAGACGAAAATAACGCTGAGCATAGTAAAGAACTTAATCCTAAGACAGACTCTGCAAACAGCCTGAATAAGATGTCTCTTAATGAGTTAAATAGCGAACTCGAAAAAGCAATTCAAGTAGAAGATTATGATAGGGCAGCTGTTTTACGAGACGAAATTAACTCCAGATCATAAGTTAGATTTTGCTATTAGTCCATAAAAAAAAGGAATGTTATTTTAACATTCCTTTTTTTATGCGAACTAGTTAGATCTAATTAATTATTAATTTATGCACTGATGGAATTCCATTTAACTCAAGATTAAGCATATAAATGCCATTACTCAGGCCACTAACATCAATTATCCCTTTACTAATTGCATCTTGTGATATTAAAATTTTGCCTTGAATATCGCATAACGTAAAACTCAATTTATCATTGACTTCAGCTTCGATATTAACCTTACTCTTACTCGGATTTGGGTAAATCTTAAGTTTTGAATTACTTAAAGATTGAATTGAATTTGATTTTCCTGGTACTATAAAAGTTACCACAGAACTTTCATCCAAGTCATTATCTCCGTAACTAACATTCATAGTATTTTTTAAAGTCACGGCATCTATAAGCCTAAAATCATCGATGTACCAACCGTCAACAGCAGCTGCACCATCACTAGCAAATCTAAATCTAACACTAATTTGATTGCCACTGAAAGATGATAAATCTACTGTTGATTCAATAAATCCACCTGAATTCCCGGTAAATGCATCTCTACCAGAAATTGCACTTGCTGGATTACTTTGAATAACTTTATTGTAACCATTTTTAGTGAAGTATGGTCCAGCATCAAACCAGGTAGAGCCATCAGTTTGAATTTCAATTACTCCTCCATCCCATCCATCTTCGGAATTTATCCAATGCCTAAATGAAAGACTTGGTGCATTGTAGGTTGTCAGATCATATCCATGTTCTAGAGACAGGTCGGTTGATACTTCCGCGTTTGTAGCTTTCCAAACTGCATTAGATGTTGTTAGATTTACAATTTTCCAATCTACTCCTACACCAGAAGAATTAATTTTCCAATCTCCGATTCCATTTTCCACGTAATCCTGCCATACGATGGACGATGCATTTGCAAAATTAGGTATTACCTTAAACGTGCAAATGAATGAATCCCCTGGTGCAATGCTATCTATAAATACGGTAATTATGCCATTAGACGCTTTGCCACATTTTAAAGATGCAGTTACTAAACTTACCTCTTTCCCTAAGGTATCGTTAATCTGAATATTACCAATTGTTTTTCCACTCTTATTATACAAAGCAAGTGTATACATTAACTCTGCTCCATTGGCACTATTCTCTGCGGCGGTTTTTTTGAGTTGTAGCTTATTCTTAAGATAAGGAGGTATATCAAATCCTTCGCTCCCGTCACTCCTATCGTCAGAACTCCCTTGAACAGCGCTATACCCTAAACCTCTTCTCGAAAATGCACTCCAGATCAGTAACTCATTATCACCACCGTTAGCATTTTTATCTGCATTAATTATAGCATCTCTCGCATCTGTAAATCCAGGATTACACGGCTGTAACTTCATACCGTCAATGACTAATTGCATAGTCTTATTATTACCTCCTGTTCCGTTATAAATATCGCTGTCATAACCGTATTTATCAATCATAACCCAGTATAAGTCCCAAAGCATAGAACACCAGACACTTCCCACACCGTGAGGCACAGAAAACGACTTGATATCATCATACGAATAAGGGCTTCGGGTTATATCTGCGGAATACGGATAATTTCTTATCCCTCTACCATTTGTAGGCATGTCAACTACATAGGTTCCGATACCTCTTAGTTTATTTGCAGAATCATTGGGTTGATGGGTCATTACGAGTGAAAAGAAATCGCTCCAACCTTCTCCCATTTGTTCTTCATTCGATAAGCAGCTACTATTGGCAGCGCCACCAGTGAGTCGCGTTGATATTCCGTGGCCGTATTCATGGGCAATCACGCCGTTATCAAAATCACTATCGAATGTAGTTGCAGAAACATTACTCGAATCATACAAACTTACGTTGACATCCTGAACTGCCATTACATTGCGTATAGCAAGACCGTCTGTTTGCGAAATATGTACAGATGGTATCGTGATTCCAGCGCTTGTTCCGCCCATTACAATTGGGTTGTTATCATCGCTGTAAATAACGACGGCTATTGCACCAGCATCTTGTGCATTTTCAACTTTCACACTAAAATTACATCCTTTTCTTCTGATGAAGGCTATATTTCCTGAAAGTGCAGTACCATTTATAAGCATATTGCAACCTTGATCTCCATCTACTGTTCCGTCATCCACTAAAACTAGCTTACCTGTCACCGGCATTGACGTTAATGCCGGACCAAAACTAGCCACATTTGCATTGTATTTACCTTTAATACTATTCGGAGTATTTACGCTAAAGAAATCACCTGATGAACCAGATTTCCAAATGTACATTTGCATACGAGGGTTATCTCCGTCCGGAGGTGTAGCAAAATTCGCGTTATTGGTACCGCTTCCGTCTTGAGCATCTGCCTGTACATAATCACCGCCAAGACCACTATTACCGTAATTATTACTTTGGAAGTTTCCTGATTCCTCGTCGAATCCATAATGCCACCACACATCATGCATCATGTTATTCCAATAAAACAAGTTAGTTATTGCAGCATCTAGATATAATTCGTGACTTTTAGTTATATCAAAATTGTGATCAAAAGTTAATGTGGTTCCGCCATTTGGACTGTAGCCAGGTACGTTTGAGTTGCTCTTATCATCACTTGCATACACATTATTTCCTCTGGTTATGGTATACTCTTCACCAGAAGCGCCATCTGTATCATGCCAACCGTATGGAGAGGCTTGCGCATCTTCAGGACTCGTGACAATACTGCGGTTTCCGTGATTTGGACTCTCCAAAGGAAAGGCAAATACACGGTAAGAAGCGCTTGAATTAGTTTTCATAACAGCATTTAATTCTGGCTTTAAAGGAGATTTGACTAAAGTTTTACTTGAACTGACATATTGGCTTACATTTGTAAGATTGCAATGCGCCACCCAATCGTTCTGATCGATGCTATTTCCCGTAAGGCCGTTTATACGGGTATTGTACCAGTGCTTGTGATCCTTGTCATATATCGAAACATCGTAAGCAGGAAAGCCATTTTTTCCGAGTATTATCCATAATTTACTTACTTTTATGGGCCTATCGCTTAACTCTGCGTCCATAATCACGCATTCATGGTCATCTGCACACCTAATATCAAGAGAACTGGCTGACTTTGTAGGATTCACTCTTGTTAATGCCTCCGATGGAGTTAGATTATACTTATAATTTTGGATAAAAGTCTCTGCATTTAGAATGAACTTGAGGTTTGAATTACTAACAATAAGGCCTTTTATAGCTATATTAAACTCTGTTTTATATACAGGAATATTATTTATGGTTTGCTTACCATAGAAGATAGTCACGTTCCCAGAACTTCGAACTTTATTTGTTATAACATAGTTAGGCACATATCCTTTTTCTTTAAAAATAGATTGTATGTGCTCTCGGACAATTTGATCTGGGGATGGGACAGACGCTATGGTAGCAGCGCTAGTAGTTAAACAGATTAGCAGTAGGATTTTTTTCATAAAAGTTGATGCAATATATAATTATTAACCTAATTGACGATACGTTCTAGGATTTCAATTGACCAACGACAGCTTTTAATGTATTTAGGCTAGCGTCCAAAGCTCTCTTTGTTTTATCTACTTCACGATACACGGCGTCTAATTTGTCTTCTAATTCAGTTATGTACTCCTCTTTTATTCCTGCCTTAAACATTGTTCCTTTACCCATAACGAGCCACTCAGCGTTTACTTCTGGATAAGCGGTCAAAATCTGCTCCACTGCTGCTAAGCTTACCTTATTGCGACCAGAGCCGATATGCGATAATATTACTGTGCTAATTCCTGTTGCTTTGGAAAAATTAGACCTTGTTGTCGCTGTTTTTGAGATTAACTGTTCTAACCTATTGTTTACGTTCATACATTTGTTAACTATCTATTCGTTTCTATTAACAAATGTAATCAAAATAACATTTGTTAAAATAACAATTGTTAAAGAGTTTGCGTGTTTTAGATTATTTTATAGCTATTTTATACTTCGTATTTTAGATATAATATGCTCATTAGTAGTGTTTTATAATTATAAAAATAACAATTGTGGACATCGTGTCAGTATGGCGGTATTTCTACTGAATAAAAGATTTGTACATTTGTTTTCTCAATAAGAATAAATGAAAAAACAAGAAATTATTATACTTTCAGCAGTTATGCTAGCACTCGTTTTAATTCGGGTATACTTTGACATCCCTAATTTTAATCCTTTGGGTGCAATAGCTTTGATGGGTGGAATTTTATTTGGTAGAAACGGATTAGCTTTCTTAATCCCTGTGAGTGCGTTATTCGTGGGAGATTTATTATTAGCTTCAAATAATGCCTTAAATCAAGACTATCTTTTTTCTGCTTCGTTCCTTACTGTTTACGCATCATTTGGATTAATGATAGTTTTTGGAATGCTATTGGCAAAAAAACCATCTTTATCTGGTGTGTTAGGAGGAAGCATTATTGCTGCTATCACATTTTTTGCAGTTACCAATGCTGGAGCCTGGATGACTTTACCCGAGTACCCTAAGACATTTAGCGGATTAATGTCTGCATATACTGCTGGCATACCATTCTTTAGAAATACGCTAATAAGTCAAGTAGTGTTTAGTATTGGCATCTATGCGGTGTATTCATTCGCTACACAACGCAGAATGGCGTTGGCATAATAAGAAATTACATTTAACAAAAAAGCCCACTTAAATGAGTGGGCTTTTTTTATTCTATTTCACTGAACTCTTGAACAATAAGACCTGCCCGTAATTTAGGTTCTATGTAGGTACTCTTAGGAGGTAATATGTTATTACTATCTGCAATTGCAATGACATCCTCAAAGGTGCAAGGCTTTGTAGTGAAGGCAAAACTATAAACGTCTGAATCCACTAATTCAAGTAGCTCGTCTAATCCATTGGAAAATGGGTGATAGTATATCTGCGAATCAGTTCTGCTATCTTGTATGTCAAATACGCCTCGTACAACAATTTCTTCTAATATCTCTACGTCTAATTGATTCTTCTGCGATTCATACGACAACAAATACCATTGTTTATCCATATAAAGACCAAAATCATTGGTCTCCGAAATCGTATATAATGGCTTGTCAGATTTCATTATCTTGAAATTTACGGCTAATTCTGCAATTATTTTTTGATTATCCACCGTATTCATGGGCTTTATAAGCCGGTGAAATGGATGAATCTCCAACTGATTTTCATGCACAATGTAACACATTGATTTATCATTATCCAAACCAGGAATTAAGGAATTAAACTCGGAGGTACTCGCTGATCTGTGATGCCCATCTGCAATATAAAAACTTTCAATTTCCGCCATTTTTTGCTGTAGCTCAGCAACTGCTGAAGCGGTATCTACTCTCCTTACAATATGTGTTTTATGGTCGGTAGAAATGAAACGATATATTTCCGTTGCTTCTAGTTCGTCTAAGTTAACGTTGCCATTATGGGCCAATAAAGTAGGCTCACCCATTATGTGCGCTGTCTTGAATAATTCTACTAAAAACTTTAATCTGCTGGGACGTATTTCTTCGTGTTTCTTTATTCTATTTTCCCGGTAATCATTTATGCTACATAAACCTATCACACCCTTACAGGATTTTCCGGAAGCAGAAATTTGCTCATATAGATAGAAGGATTCTTTTTCTTCCTTAAAAAGTACACCTTGACTCTTCATATTTACAATATACTTTGCCGCAAAAGGAAGAAACTTTTCTGGCTCTTGAATCGCTCCATTGAAGCTCATGTGACTTTTTGTGACATGGTGAAAAGTATATGGGTTGGTCATTAGCTCATTTACCAAATCTTCTTTCGTGGGATGATCTGTCGATTTTGCAGTAACCTTATTGACCATTTCTGGTAATGGTCTTAGTGCTTTAAACGGAAATATCGTTGGCAAGAAATTACGAATTAAAGAAGTTTATGACATTTTGAGCAAGCTCTACTCCCACTCTTTCTTGCGCCTCTTCTGTAGACGCTCCAATGTGCGGGCTAAGTCCAACCGCATTCATTCTTAGAATATCGGTGTTCACTGGCGGCTCTTTTTCGAAGACATCTGTTGCAGCATATTTTACTTTACCTGATCGCATTGCGGCTATAAGTGCAGCTTCGTTTATCGTTCCACCTCTCGCACAATTTACTACACCTACACCATCCTTCATTTGTTCAAATTCTGGAGTATCTAAAACGTAACCTTGTCCACCAGGTATATGCAAACTAATAAAATCGGCATTAGCCAATAGTTCTTCCTTACTAACAGTTTTTACATTTATTGAGAATTCATGCTTATACACCGGATGTAGGTCAAGGGTAACATCACCTTCTGTGAAATAGGGATCGTACGCTAAAATTTCCATGCCGCATCCAAGTGCAATCGAAGCTGTGGCTCTGCCAATTCTACCAAAGCCAATTAATCCTAACTTTTTGCCTTGTAATTCGATTCCTTTACTAGCTGATTTCTTGAGTGACCCAAAATCTGAAACACCATCAATGCTCATGGCTTTGTTTACTTCGGGTAATGATCTCACAATACCAAAAAGATGCGCCATTGCCAATTCTGCAACAGATCTAGAGGATGCTGCAGGTGTATTAAGCACAGCAATATTTTTACTCTGGGCAAATTCTACATCTATATTATCCAATCCTACGCCACCTCTTCCTATCACCTTAAGATTAGGACTAGCGTCTATAAGATTAGTGCGAACTTGTGTTGCACTTCTTACGATGATAGCATCATATTCATTAAGTCTTGTAGCTAATTCTTCTTGTGGAATACTATTTGTATCTACCGTATGTCCTGCTTTTTCAAGCAGCTCTATACCTGATTTATGCAGGCCATCATTTATCAATATTTTCATTTTAACCGTTATTTAAACGTTTGCATTACGTTAACTAGTGCTTGTACGCTATCTATGCCTAGTGCATTATACATACTGGCTCTATATCCACCAACACTTCTGTGACCTTTTAGTCCACTGATATTTGCATCCTTAATTGCCAATGCGAAGGCTTCATCCACCGCTTCCGTTGCGCATTTGAACGTAACATTCATTTTAGAACGATCTTCTACCGCAGTAGTGCCAATAAAATTTGGATTCGTATCAATCTCATTGTACAATAAGTTTGCCTTGGACGTATTTAGTTTTTCGATATTGGCTAATCCTTGTTCATCAATCCATCTCAACGTATGCATACAGCCAAATACAGCAAATACAGAAGGGGTATTAAACATAGATTCACCTTTTATATGTGTAGTATAATCGAGCATTGTAGGCAGGTAACGTGTAACCTTGCCTAAAAGTCCTTTTTTAATAACTACCAGTGTTGTACCCGCTGGACCCATATTTTTTTGAGCTCCTGCATATATCAAATCAAATTGCGTAAAATCAAGTTCTCTACTAAATATATCAGAGCTCATATCGCAAATCATTGGCACATCGCATTTCGGAAAATGATGCATTTGAGTTCCAAATATGGTATTATTTGAAGTACAATGGAAGTAATCGTAATCTGAGCTAATTTCATACTCTTTGGGGATGTAATTGAAATTTTGATCTTCTGAAGACCCAAGAACATCGACCTGACCAAAAGCCTTCGCTTCTTTAATTGCATTTTTTGCCCAAGTACCCGTATTCGTGTAAGCCGCTTTCTTTTCTAGTAAGTTCATAGCGACCATCAAGAATTGCAAACTTGCACCGCCTTGAAGAAAAAGAACATCATAATCATCATTCAAACGCATGATTTTTTTCACAAGTGCACATGCCTCATCCATTACCGCTACAAATTCTTTTCCTCTGTGAGAGACCTCAATAAGGGAGAGATTGGTTCCTTCAAAATTTTGAAGTGCCTGAATACAGTTATCTATAACTACTTGTGGCAAGATAGCTGGACCTGCCGAAAAATTATGTACTTTGCTCATATAAAAATAATTAGAGCAAAACTATTTATTTCTTGTTATTTGCACCATCAGAACTTGAAACTTAAAAGAAAAATAGAGAAGAAATTAATTAATCTAGATAAGATGCTAGACCATAGACTTGCTCTTGTAAGTTTTCCGGGGTTTAAAGGCAAATCCATTTATCAAGTTGGCAAGTTTTTTTTGAATGGTTTATTTCAGGAAAGCTTGAATTTGCGAGCCTCTTCACTGGCGTTCAACTTCTTTATTGCCTTATTCCCATTGATCATTTTTTTGTTTACGCTAATCCCCTATGTACCTATAGATCATTTAGATCAACTGATTACAGAATTAATAGATAAAGCGTTACCTAAAAATGCCTCTATTTTTTTAAATGAAACCATTCAAGATATTGTAACAAATCAGAATGCGGGTTTGCTATCCTTCGGTTTTATAGCGGCTCTTTACTTTTCCAGCAACGGATTTGCGTCATTAATAGCCGCTTTTGATCAAAGTGTTCATTACAAAAAACAACACAACTGGTTTGCCATACGAACCAAAAGTGTTGGTCTTCTCTTGATTGTTATAATACTTCTAATTTCCGCTATTTTACTTTCCATTATTTTTTCATACGGGTTAAGTATGGTAGAAGGAAGAGTTTCTTTAAATGATCAATTTACCTTCATTCTACTAAAAGTAGTAGAATTTACGTTGACCCTTGCTTTGGTCTATTTTATATACAGCTCCATATATTACTTTGGCTCGCACAAAGATTCTGAATGGCGTTTCTTTTCGGCGGGAAGTACCGTTGCTACGTTGTTATCTTTTGTCACCACTTATGGTTTTCGAATCTATGTAGAGAATTTTAACTCGTACAATAAGCTATATGGTTCAGTAGGAACGTTACTTGTCCTTATGCTACTCAGCTATTTTAATTGTTTTGTTATTCTTATAGGCTACGAGCTCAATCGAAGCATAGATAAAGCAGTTTAGCCCTAGCTTCAATTTCTAGTTGATTTTTTGTTTTGACCGAGCTATAAAAAGTATATGTTCAAAAAAGCAGTCTGATTATACGTATTCTGGGAAGTGCATTCACGAGCCTTCATGCATTTTTTTTGCATAAAAAAAAGCCCCAACAGACCGTTGGAGCTTTCTAATTTAGTAGCGGAGGCGGTAGGATTCGAACCTACGGACCTGTAACAGTCAACAGTTTTCAAGACTGCCGCATTCGACCACTCTGCCACGCCTCCTCAATACTTATTCGAAATAAACTTATCCTATTTCCCTAAGCGGGTGCAAAGATATTCAAATACTTTTTTTTACAAATAAAAATTATCTAAAGTTGAATAAAAAAATAAACCGTAACCATAAATCACCTACTCATGCGTCTTCTCTTCACTAAGAAGGGAATAAATGTTGATTCTACCGATAAAGAGGTGTCTGCCTCAACATAATCTATTTTGTATTGTGCAAATCGTGATTTTAAATTGGAGGTGTAGGTTTTCATGCGTTCTACATAGAGCGCTTTAATGTCATTGGGCTGTAGTTTTAAAGACTCGCCACTTTCAGCGTCTATAAAGTGTACAGGTGAATGGCCAAACTCAAAGCTAATCTCACTGGATTTGTGTAACGTATGAAACACAATCACTTCGTGTTTATGATGTTTAAGATGTTTTATAGCATCAAATAACTTTTCAATATCGCGGTTTTCTTCCAAAAAATCAGTGAACAAGATCACTAGACTACGTTTGTGAATTTGAGCAGCTATGGTGTGCAACGTCTCCGAAATATCCGTAGTTTTTTGCGAAGAATTATACGTTAAGTACGTTTCAAGTTGGTGCGTCAGTTCTTTATAATGCCTGGATGATGAGGCGATTTTACTTGAAGCTATCACGGTATCGTCAAAGTAAACTATACCGCAAGCGTCTCTCTGTTTTTTGAGCAATTGCAAAAAAACGGCTGAAGACCAAATTGCATATTGCAGTTTACTGAGTGAATCCTTCTCTTCTATTTGCATAGACGAAGAAACATCAATGATAATTTGACATCTTAAGTTGGTTTCTTCGTCAAAACG
>CAMDCQ010000063.1 GCA_945890595.1 Chitinophaga pinensis | reverse complement strand
GTTACCTCTTGGATAACGAATTACCACAGGTCCCTTCGTGTAATCGAGGGCCCAATACATCATATTGCGCAGCTCGTGTTCGTCCATCGGCGAGAGTATGATAAGATTTGGAATTGCATTTAAAAATGCCAAATCAAATGTGCCATGATGTGTTGGTCCGTCAGCTCCCACGATTCCTGCTCTATCTAAGCAAAAGATGACAGGAATTTTTTGTAAGGCTACATCATGTATTATTTGGTCGTACGCACGTTGAGCAAAAGACGAGTAAATATTACAAAATGGCCGCTTGCCTTGCAAGGCAAGACCGGCAGCAAAAGTGACTGCGTGTTGTTCTGCGATACCTACATCAAATACCCTGTGGGGCATGGCCTCCATCATTATTTTCATAGAACTGCCACTAGGCATTGCAGGAGTTATACCTACCACCCGATCATCCATCTTTGCGAGCTCGAGCAACGTATGTCCAAACACATCTTGAAACTTGAGTGGTTTAGCCTCATTAGTAGCAGGTTGAAGTGGATTTATTTTTACGTAATTCACACTATGCCAATCTGTTTGGGCTTTTTCTGCCGGCTCGTATCCTTTACCTTTTATGGTTTTTAGATGCAACACATGGGGTGTTTTATTGTCTTTTTGTTGTTCCAAAAAGTCTACTAAGGCCACTACATCATGTCCGTCAAGTGGTCCACGGTAAGGTAATCCTAAATTTTGAAAAAGATTTTGTTGGCTAAATTCTATTTCGCCCAAATGCGTATTAATAGCCCCTAGATTGGGGTCAATTCCCATTTGGTTATCATTAATAACGACCAAAACATTGGCTTTGCTCACCCCGAGATTGTTTAAGGCTTCAAAGGCCATTCCTCCTGTAAGAGAGCCGTCTCCAATAACAGCGATATGCTTTGTAGGCTTGCCATCTAAAAGTGAGGCTTCGGCCATTCCCATGACGGCAGAGATAGAAGTAGAAGAATGTCCTGTACCAAAATGATCGAATACACTTTCATCTATTTTTGGGAAACCACTCAATCCGTTGTGTTTTCGAATGCTATCAAATTCGCCTTTGCGACCCGTCAGCAGTTTATGGATGTAAGCTTGGTGTCCTACGTCCCATACTAACTTGTCGTGAGAGAAGTCATACACATAGTGCAAAGCGACGGTTAGTTCAACTACGCCTAAATTAGCACTAAAATGGCCACCGTTTTTCAAAATCTTCTCAATAAAAAAAGCACGAATTTCTGAGCAAAGTGCTGTTAATTGATTCTTACTGAGCTTTCTGAGATCAGAAGGAAAGGTTATTGAATCTAACAATTTCAGGATGCAAAGATGCAGATTTTAAGCAAAAATTAAGGTTACTATCATACCTATTTCTATATTGTTCTATTTTTCTCAACATTCCATTCAATTACAATGAAGGCTTAGAATGTGGGTTTAACTTTGCCCTTCATTTATCTGCACGCATGAATCAAAGAATTTTCGTAGAAAAGAAATCCGCGTTTGATGTCGAGTCTCAAAAAGTACTTGCCGAACTTCAAGAATTTACAGCGCTCACGCGTCTTAAACTTTACGTTATCTACGACGTATTTGGAGCTGAGCAAGAGTCTTGGGAAAAACTACAAACGGTGTTATTGGATGCAGTGGCAGACACGGTGCATACATCTAATCCTGGAACAGAGGACAGCTCCTGGTTTGCCATGGAATACTTGCCAGGACAATATGACCAACGCGCAGACTCTGCTGAGCAAGCAATACAATTGGTAGTAGGTTATAAGCCTTCTATTCGTACTGGTAAACTTTTTGTATTTGACAAACTAAGTCCTACAGATATGGATAAGGTGAAAGATTACCTTATTAATCATGTGGACTCACAAGAAAAAGATTTACTACTCATCGAAAGACCAAGTGTGCCTCTTCCTACAGAAGTGCCAACTATTCATGGGTTTACCGAACTAAACGAAGTTACTCTTCTTCAATTTCATAAAGAATGGAGTTTTTCGTTTGACCTAGATGATTTAAAATTTATTCAAGACTACTTCATTCAAGAAAATAGAAATCCAACCGAAACTGAACTTAAAGTGCTGGATACCTATTGGAGCGATCATTGCCGTCACACGACTTTTTTAACCGAATTAAAAGACATCCAATTTCAGGGGAATTTTGCTCAAAAATTAGAGGAAGTTTTTGAACGCTACCTACACCTTCGTAAAGAACTTGGGAGAGAGCATAAACCTATTTCACTAATGGATATAGGTACTATTGCTGCTAAATATTTAAGAGCAAATGGAAAACTGAATGACTTGGTTATTACCGATGAGATAAATGCATGTACCATAGAAATAGAGGTAGATGTAGAAGGAGAAAAACAAGATTGGTACTTACTTTTCAAAAACGAAACACATAATCACCCAACTGAGATAGAACCATTTGGTGGGGCATCTACCTGTGTAGGTGGTGCTATTCGTGATCCATTGAGCGGAAGAGCCTTTGTTTACCAAGCAATGCGGGTTACTGGAGCAGCTAATCCTTTGGAACGCATAGAAGACACCTTAGAAGGAAAATTACCTCAAAAGAAAATCACCAAATCCGCTGCTAAAGGGTATTCATCCTACGGAAATCAAATAGGACTAGCCACTTCGCAAGTCGCGGAGATATACGACCCAGGATACAAAGCCAAACGCATGGAAGTGGGCTATGTAGCAGGTGCAGTTCCTAAAAATTGGGTGCGCAGAGAGGCGCCGCTGCCAGGAGATAGAGTAATTATGGTTGGAGGTAAAACCGGCAGAGATGGCGTAGGCGGAGCTTCTGGAAGTAGTAAAGTACAAGACGAAACATCGATAAATACACTAAGTGCAGAGGTACAAAAAGGAGATGCAGTAGAAGAAAGAAAAATACAAAGACTATTTCGTAAGCCCGAAGTAACGCGACTAATTAAAAAATGTAATGATTTTGGAGCAGGTGGAGTTTCGGTAGCCATAGGCGAGATAGCAGACAGTTTACACATAAATTTAGATAAACTCCCAACGAAATACGCCGGGCTAAATGGAACGGAGTTAGCCATATCAGAGTCGCAAGAACGTATGGCGGTGGTTGTTGAGGCTAAAGATGTAGCCGCTTTTATTGAGCACGCTTCTCAAGAAAATTTATTAGCAGTTGAAGTAGCAGAAGTTACAGATAGCGGTAGAATGCAAGTATACTGGCGCGGAGAAATGATTGTAGATCTTGATCGTACTTTTTTAGATACCGCAGGAACACAAAAAAGCATGAACGCCACAGCATTTTGCGATGTTAACGTGGAAAAGAAGAACACGACGCCACTTACTCTTGAGCAATTTAAAAAGGAATTAGGGAAACTTAACGTAGCTTCTCAAAAAGGCCTTATTGAGAATTTTGATTCTCATGTAGGCAGAACTACAGTCCTCATGCCATTAGGGGGTAAGAATCTGAAAACGCCTTCACTTGCGAGTGTGAATACCATACCTGTACTCAATAAATCTACCACAACAGTGGCTATTTCTACTTGGGGTTTCTCAGTAGATTTGGCAAATAAAAATCCATTTTTAATGGGAGGTTATGCAGTGGTAGAATCTTTAGTGAAACTAGTAGCTAGCGGTGGAAATCATAAAAATGCAAGATTAAGTTTTCAGGAGTATTTTGAAAAGCTCGGTGCAGACGCTGTAAAATGGGGTAAGCCATTACAAGCTTTATTGGGCGCACTCGAAGCTCAACTAGCGTTTGAAACTGCGGCAATCGGTGGTAAAGACTCTATGAGTGGGTCATTTGAGAATCTGCACGTACCGCCTACACTTATTTCGTTTGCCTGTGCGGTGGGGGAGCTTAAAAATATTATTTCACCTGAAATAAAATCGGAAGAAAATTACCTGTACTTAGCTGAGCATGTGCCTAAGGCTGATGGATGTGCCAATTACACTCAGTTAAATGCGATGTATACGGATATTCACCAGCGCATTGTAAAAGGCGAGATTATCTCAGCACAAATCGTCAAAGACGGGGGTCTTGCTGCTGCGGTATTTAAAATGGCAGTAGGAAATGGCATAGGAGCAGTAATACAATATCATAACGATTGTTTTACACCGCTATTGGGTAGTTTGATTTTAGAATCAAAAGTAGAATTATCGGAATATACGTTATTGGGTAAAACGGGTGGTAATCACTTAAGCATGAATGATATTCATTTCAATCTAGCGGAGCTGAGTATGGCATGGGAGCATACCTTAGAACCTATTTTTCCTGCAAAATCAAAAAATGTACAAGCTACAGAAGTAGCAAAGGCACTCTCAACAACGACAACTATTAGTAAGCCTGATGCGGTTCAAACACCACGTGTTTTTATTCCCATTTTTCCGGGGACAAACTGTGAGTATGAGACAGAGCATGTATTTGTAGATGCAGGAGCAGAAGTGCACACGGCGTTATTTAGAAATTACAATGAGAAAGCAATTCAAGAGTCTATTACTACATTTATAAGTGAAATAAGTGCAGCTCAAATCATGATGATACCCGGTGGATTTTCTGCTGGTGATGAGCCAGACGGATCTGCAAAATATATCGTATCGGTACTTAAAAATCCCGAGATAAAGGAGGCTGTTCATGCACTGCTTAAACGAGGTGGACTTATACTTGGTATTTGCAACGGTTTTCAAGCACTGGTAAAATCGGGTTTACTTCCTTATGGGCAAATACGTGATTTAGATGGTAGCTCTGCTACTATGACGTTTAATACGATTGGAAGACATATTAGCCAAACTGCTCACGTGCAAGTAATGTCGGATAAGAGCCCTTGGCTTAAGGGTATGTTGTATAAGAAATTTATTGTACCTTTTTCTCATGGAGAAGGACGATTTTATGCTTCCGATGCTATGGTTAAAGAATTGGCTGAGAATGGCCAAATCGCTACGCAGTATATAGATTTTGAAGGAAGAATAGCACTAAATATGCCCTATAATCCAAATGGATCTGTACACGGAATAGAAGGCATCACAGACGCTTCTGGACAGATTTATGGCAGAATGGGACATCCAGAACGTTTCCGCGAAGGCTTGATGAAAAACATTCCAGAAATGGCCTTTATGGATATCTTTAAAAACGGTGTGGAGTGGTTTAATTAGGAGGAGCGGGACGTTTTTAAGAATGGCTGAGGTTCGTGAAGACACGAACCAATTCTGCTCGCGACGTAATTTCACTATTCGACGTATATGTTCGTGTTCCCACGAACGTTCGAAACTCTCATTTCAAAAACAATTTTCATACATCTCTACACCATTTTGGTTCTTGAAGACACGAACCAATTCTGCTCACGACGTAATCTCAGTATTCGACGTATATGTTCGTGTCCCCGCGGACGTTCAAAACTGTCATTTCAAAAATGATCTTCATACCTCTCTACACCATTTTGGTTCGTGAAGACACGAACCAATTATGCTCGCGACGTAATTTCAGTATTCGACGTATATGTTCGTGTCCCCACGAACATCTCAAACTGTCATTTCAAAAATGATCTTCATACCTCTCTACCAAATCAAATTCATCTGAAACGTCTAGATAAAATTTCGCAGAAGAATAACGATATTCCTCAGGTGTTGCACTCAATTTCCAATGTTCTTGCAACGGATTATTATGAATATAATCAAGTTTTTGGAGCAACATATCAGTGGTATACAGATGCATAGCTTTGGAGTCGCGTTGCCAAAATTCATAGCGTTTGTTAGGAAAATCTACAGCGTATTCTTGAAGCAAAGTAGGGTTTGTGTTTCTTAAGTGTTTCTGAAATTGATGTCCCGTAAATTTGGTAAATGAAGCAGACGGGAGCTCTTTGCCATTGTAATCATTTAGTTTCCAGATAAGGTGTATGTGGTTTGGCATTATGACGTAAGCTAGCACGTGCAAGAGTTTTTGCTGTTTGAGATGGATTAGGCTGGTGATTATAATTTGCTTGCAAACGTCATCCGAGAGTAAATGTTTCCACTCGTTGACTGTGGCGGTCCAAAAAAATACCTGTCCAATGTCCAGAAATGATTTGCGAGTATGAGGTGTCATAAATTCAAATATACAAATCTCAATGGTTCGTGGGGACACGAACCCATTCTGCTATCGACAAAGATTAAATGCGCGACGCAAGTGTTCGTGTCTCAATGAACGTCGCATCATTTCCTAGAGGCTATTCCTCACTCTCTTTTGTTATGTCTGCTTCATAATCATAAATCAAACTTCGTTGTGTAGAATCCATCATTCCCCACAATTGAGCATTGTGATTATTGAGGAAGATTGGAGTGATCCTTTGATTTGGGTTTTCTTTGACGTATTTTTTTACCACTTTAGTTGCCTTTTTAGACGGTTTAATCATAAACTTGATGAAAAACATTCCAGAAATGGCCTTTATGGATATCTTTAAAAACGGTGTAGAGTGGTTTGTATGAACAAGCCGTTGAGGCGCGTTCCCATAAACCATGTTTTTTTAATAAGTCGTAAATACAAATCACTGGCACGGGTCTTCAATTCGGTGGAGCGGGACGTTTTTAAGAATGGCGTAGTTGTTTAAATAATCACAGCTACTTCATTTATCGCTCAAGAACATCAATATTTTTCTCCATAACAACGTGGTCCATCCCTACTTCTTGAAAGACGTCTGAAGTGATTTGGTATCCTAGCTTTTCATAAAAACCTATGGCAGTATGCCGAGCGTGAAGGATGATAGACGTCATTCCGTGTTCACTGGCAAATAGCTCAAGTGCTTTTACAAGCATGATTCCGTAACCTTGACCTCTCACTTCTTCTGAGGTAGCCATTTGCCGAAGTTTACCCATACCATTTTTATAGTGAGGTACCAAGACCACCACACCCAGTACTTCAGCTTTTTCCAAAGCTACAAAATGAAATTGATTAATCTCATCATGAAGGTCTTCGTCAAATAAATTTTGACCAAGTGGTTCTCGGAGCACTTGGTTGCGAAGTTTTTGTGAATTTAAATAGAACTCCGATGTGAAGTCAATACATTCAACTCTCATATTAAAACCGTATTCCTAAGCCAAACATTAATAAACTACCGCTGATACCAGGATTCCTGTTAAAAGTTCGGCTTGCTTGTACGGATAAATCAAAAGTTTTATCAATCAGGTAACCCATATTTATCATTACTCTATTCCCATTAAAATTCTGACTTTTATTATTGTCTAATAGATTAAATCCTCCACCTACATATAGATTGGTTTTGCCTACAAATTCTTCAAAGGATAATCCAACTTCAAAGTTAGATAGCTCCGTATTTAAAGTATCAATTCCTTGGCCATTGGTGTCAAGACTCACAATTAAAAATCCCACATTAAGTTTTATTTTATTTCCAAAGCTGATATAAGGATTATAGGCAAATCCCTGTATTTTTTGAGTAGGAGAAGACTGCCCACTAAAACTACCCAATTTTAACGTCGCGTTAAAATTGGAATTTCTACTGGTGCTATCACTTTGCGCTAGCGAACTTATGGTAAATAAAATAGCAACGAATAGTAAACTCTTTTTCATTTGCTATCAAAAATAATGATTTGCGCATATATAATTATACTCTTGAGCAGGGGGACCAATCAAATATAACCCTTTTTTAAATTTTGCTTCCATACCAGAATTAGTCAAGTTAGGAAGTCGTGTCTACTTCTAAAATTTTAATCAAGAGGGACACGCAATGTTACGAGCACGCCAGTAGTGCCTAAATTTAGACTTGCCTTGTCTTTTATGTCTAGAGTTATTTTATACTCAGAATCTCTGTTTAGCAGTTCTATTCTTTCAAGTATCATGCTTAAGCCTTTAGATTTATGCTCAACAGGGCGAGGGGAAGCTATTAACCCCATACCGTTATCATCGACTTCTATGTGTAAAAAGTCGTCTATAATGCTAAATGTAACGAGAATTTTCCCATTTAGTGTGTTTTCTTTAAAAGCGTGTTTTACAGCATTTTCTGCAAAAATTAGAAGGAACAATGGAGGGAGGATGGGGTCAGTTTCAAGCACTTCGTTATCAGCGATAATCTCAAAGTCGAAGCGATCCCTAAACCTTAGTTTTTCTATTTGTAAATAGCTCTTTAAAAAATCAATTTCCTCTGGTACTGTAATACTCTCAGCGTCAGTAAAAAGTAGGCTTCTACGCATTAATTTAGCAAAAGTGACTAAGTATTTAGAGGCGTCATCTGTATTGTCTTTAAGTATGAGATTGTGTATTGAGTTCAAAGAATTAAAGACAAAATGAGGGTTCATTTGCTTTTTTAGAGATATTAGTTGAACCTCTTTAGATCGTAGCTCTAATTTTGTAGAATTGACTTTTTCAATTTGAAGTTGTAATTTGGTATTTTCCTCCTCTTGTTGCATTAGAAATCTTCTATATGCCACTATCAAAGAACAAGTTATGATGCCTAATAAAAAGCAAATATTTACTATTATGTGTATTAGAGGAGAGTAACTGATGAGAGCGTTGTTCTGCAGTGCTTGTAACATTACACCTATTAAAATAATGACAAAGCCCGCAATAAAAATGGATGAAACCTCCTTTTGGGTCTCAAGGCCTTTTTTAATGATGAACGCACTCAGTATAAAAGATAAAAATAAACAAAGAGATATAATTTTCTGTAAGAACACTAAGTGTGAGATAAAAAAGAGAGAAATAATTGCAGAAGCGATATAAACGAATATGATAATTTTTAAGCCTTTTGAAAGCCAAGTTTCACAGATAAATTTAAAATAATGATAAATAGAGCTATTCGTTGAGGCTCCGAAAAGAGCCATAAGAAGTATAGAGTCAACGCGAGAAATGAAAGCAAAATCTCCATATAAACGCAATAATACATTACCAGTTGAAGACATTAAAAACAGAGTAATAATTACTATATTAAAAGCAAAATGTTTATAGAACTTTTCTTTTTCGCTGTAATATAAAAATAAAAAATAGAGAGCTACCATACTCATTGTCCCGACAAACAATCCGTCAATCCATTCATTGGTAGAAAAGGATTTATGATATTCGGCAGCTGTTTTTAGTATAATAGGAGCGGCGCCTCGTTCTGTCATATACACTTTAAAGTATACGGTGTCCGTTGTAGATTTTGTCAGGGTATAAGAAAGGGTAGGGCTGCTTTCTTGAAATTCTCTCAAATTATAGGGTAACGTGTCTCCGGCGGATTTGACAGGCTTTAGTTGATAGTTAAGAAGTTCAAAATGGTCTATATCCGGATGAGCACACGTAATTGTAAAAAAAGGTTGTTTACTTTGATTAGTAATGATGGTTCTAACTAAGTAAGATTTTCGTGAGAATCTAAATCTAATTGTGTTACGTTTAAATTTCTCCCATTTAGTGCTTTGATTTACTTGCTCCTCAAGCGGTTTGTTATCATCAATGAGCGTATAAACCGAATTGTTCAGAACGTTGTAAACCTCAACAGAGTCATTAAGCACCAAAACCTGTGCATTTAACAAGTTGCTGGTCAATAGAATAAATAGTAGAAAATAGCGCATTCGAGTTTTCAATCCGGCAGCTAATATAGGGCCGATTGAAATATTAAGATTAAAAAACCAGAAATAAAATGCCCTGTCTAACTATTTTTTAGTAAGATGATGTTTTATAACCTATAAAAAAAGCGGAGTGCAAGTGTATTGATTCTTAACTAAAAAAGTCCTTTCTTACTCTGCGCATCTACCACCGCAAGATTCACGACATTTACTATTTCACGGACTGAGCTACCCAATTGCAGTACATGTACTGATTTTCTAAAACCTAAAAGTATAGGCCCAATTGCTTCTGAAATACCTAAGCTCTGTACCATTTTGTATGCAATGTTTCCTGAATTTAAATCCGGGAAAATAAATACATTGGCATTTTCATTTCCTAGCTTTGAAAAAGGAAATAACTCCTGACGTAAGTCCGAATTTAACGCAGTATTTGCTTGCATTTCGCCATCTACCAATATTTCAGGATTTTCTCTATTTAACTTGGCTAATGCTGCACGAATATTATTCGGGGTAGTGCCTTTTGCCGATCCAAAATTACTGTAACTCAACATCGCAATTCGAGGCTTGATCTGTAAGTTGGTTACCATCCTATAGGCCAGTTTTACAATATCTACTAACTCATCAGAAGTTGGTGCAATATTTACGGTAGTGTCTGCAAAGAAAAGTGGTCCTTGCTTGCTCATGATGATATACATTCCCGCTACCTTCGTAACACCATCGGTTTTCCCTATAATTTCGAGTGCCGGTCGTATAGTGTCTGGATAGTTGCTATTTTGGCCGCTTATAAATGCATCTGCTTGCCCGAGTTCTACCATCATCGCACCAAAATAGGTACGTTGTCTCATCTTTTTTACAGCTTGATTAAGATTAAGCCCTTTACGTTGTCTCTTTTCGTAATACAGTTTCCCGTATTGGTCTATTAATTCAGGAGAACGACTTGGATCTATAATGGTACAATCAGCTAAGTTTAGTCCCAATTCATCAATCGTAGATCGTATTTGGTCTTCAAAACCAAGTAAAATAGGGATACAAGATCCTTCTTCTCTAGCAGCATGCGCTGCTTTTAGTACTTTTGGATTATCTCCCTCTCCAAAAACCACACGTTGAGGGTTTTGCTTTGCTCTGTTGGCAATATTGCTTTGGAAACGGTTATCCAGACCCATTCGCTTGCGCAGTTCTGTTTTATACGCTTCCCAGTCTGTAATTTCTACTTGAGCTACACCACTTTCCATGGCTGCTTTTGCAACGGCAGGAGATACGGTAGTAATTAATCTTGGGTCTAATGGCTTCGGAATAATATAATTTTTGCCAAAGCTCATATCTGGTTGATTGTAAGCTAGTAACACTACGTCGGGTACAGGTTCTTTGGCAAGTGCGGCCAGTGCTTTAACGGCTGCAAGCTTCATCGCTTCATTTATAGCCGTAGCACGCACATCTAGTGCTCCTCTAAAAATAAATGGGAAACCAAGTACATTATTTACTTGATTTGGATAATCAGATCGGCCTGTAGCCATAATAACATCTTCTCGGGCTGCAATAGCTTCTTCATAAGGTATTTCCGGGTTAGGATTGGCCAAGGCGAAAACGATGGGGTTGGCGGCCATAGAACGCACCATATCTTGAGTCATGATATTCCCTACTGAAAGTCCTAGAAATACATCTGCATTTACCAGCGCTTCGGCTAGGTTAGCATATTTTTTAGGTCGCTTAAACTCGTCTTTCCATTGGTCTAAATCTTGTCGGTCGTCGCTTACCTGTCCGTCTCGGTCAAACATATAAACGTTTTCTTTTTGTACACCAATGGCTATCCACATTTTAACACATGAGATTCCCGCTGCTCCAGCACCGCTTACCACTACTTTTACTTCTGCTGCTTTTTTACCTGCTACTTCTAGCGCATTGATAAGACCAGCGGTACTTATAATGGCTGTCCCATGTTGGTCATCGTGCATCAACGGGATTTTCATCTCTCGCTTCAGGGTTTCTTCTATCAAGAAACTTTCAGGCGCTTTTATGTCTTCTAGGTTTATGCCGCCAAAAGTGGGTTCTAAAGCTTTTACTACATCTATAAACTTTTGTGGATCATTGGCGTCCACCTCAATATCAAATACGTCTATATCTGCAAATATTTTGAAGAGTACACCTTTACCTTCCATAACCGGTTTTGAAGCTAAAGGGCCTAAATTACCCAATCCCAAAACTGCTGTTCCGTTAGATATTACGGCCACTAAGTTTCCTTTGGCTGTGTATTTATAAGCGTCTTGCGGGTTTTTAAAAATCTCCTCACACGGTTCGGCTACTCCAGGTGAGTAGGCCAAGCTTAAATCTCTCTTAGTTTGAGTTGGTTTGGTAGGTACTACCTCTATTTTTCCTGGTCTTCCTTGTGAGTGGTAATCCAGGGCATTGTCAAATTGGTTATCCATTTTGTTTGTTGTTTATTTGATTGCAATGTGTGCAAGTAGGCAAAGGTACTTTTACAAACTGTAAGACAAAATAGAAAGAAGATCAAGTGTTTGTTTTTGTTGACGGTGAAGACAAAAGACTATCCGTTAAAAACTGGTAAAACATATCCTAAAAAATCCGCTACAGGTCAGACTTGCAGCGGATTTTGTGAAAAATTATGTATTTTAAATAATCTAATACTTAACTATTCTTAGATAGTATGTGATGCCTTTTACATCCCTCATTAAGACAGTATATAATCCGTTTGGTAGCGTAGCATTTAACGTTAGTGTGGTAGCT
>CAMDCQ010000062.1 GCA_945890595.1 Chitinophaga pinensis | reverse complement strand
AAATGGCGAAATGTTTGACTACCACGGAATAGTTGAAACCATAGAAGGAGATTTCAATAATGAAACAGGCAATATTGCCTTCAGAGCTACTTTTGACAATCCAGATAAACTCTTAAGACATGGTGAAACCGGAAATATTTTAGTTTCTAGAGTATTAAAAAACGCTTTAATCATTCCGCAAAAAGCCACGTTTGAGGTGTTGGAAAAGAAGTATGTTTTTGTAATAGACAAAGCAGGCAAAGTTACATCAAGAGAGATTGTTATAGATGCCGAATTGCCCCATATTTTCGTACTAAAAAGCGGCTTAAAAGCAGAAGATAGAATATTGCTTGAGGGGCTAAGATTAGTGCGTGAAAACGAGATTATAAAGGTCAATTTTCAGGACCCTCAAAAAGTAATATCTGAACTTGAGCTTTACGCAGAATAATTTGAAGAATTAAATCTAAACATCATGTTTCAAAAATTCATACATAGACCCGTTTTTGCGATTGTAATATCAATCATCATAGTATTTATGGGTACATTAGCTATCAAGCAGCTACCCATCTCTCAATTTCCTGAGATAGCCCCTACCACGGTAAATATATTTATAGCGTACCCTGGCTCTAGCGCTGAGGTACTCGTTAACTCTACTTTAATAACCCTCGAAAATGCTATAAATGGAGTACAAGGTATGCGATATATAGCCACCGATGCTACAAGTGCAGGTGAGGCGACACTTCGTATCATTTTTGAACCAGGTACAGACCCAAACCAAGCAGTTATCCGAGTTAAAACAAGAGTAGATCAGGTAATGCCCTTACTACCTGAGTTGGTTCAGCGCGAAGGAGTTATTATAACGCCTATACAGCCTAGTATGCTAATGTATATAAACTTATATGCCAAGGACAAAAGTGTTGACGAGAAATTTCTGTACAACTATGCTAATGCTAAAATGATCCCAGAAATAAACAGGGTGCACGGTGTAGCTCGAACACAAATACTTGGTAGCAGAAGATATGCAATGCGGGTATGGTTAAATCCAGACAGAATGCGAGCGTACAGTGTATCCATAGACGAGGTAATGGACGCCATGAAAGAGCAGAGCATTATTGGAAGACCCGGCAGACTAGGTCAAAGCTCAGGTATTCAAGCGCAATCACTAGAATATGTACTTACCTATAAAGGGCGATACAATGAACCGGAACAATACGAAAACATTATAATTCGTGCCAACTCTAATGGGGAGCGAATATTACTTAAGGACATAGGAAAGGTACAACTTGGCAGTGAGTTTTTTGATATTTACTCCAATTTAGATGGTAAACCCTCTGCGGCTATGGTACTCAATCAAAATTATGGAAGCAACGCCAGTGAAGTAATTGCCAGTGTAAAAGAAAAAATGGAGGAAATGAAAAAGAGTTTCCCTCCAGGAATAGATTACCAAATAAGCTATGATGTTTCTCAATTTTTAGGTGCATCTATAGAGCAGGTAATCGATACTTTGCGTGATGCATTTATTCTGGTAGCCCTTGTAGTATTTATCTTTTTGGGAGATTGGCGTTCAACCCTCATACCTATTTTGGCTGTTCCTGTTTCGCTGATTGGAGCTTTTTTCGTAATGCAAGCATTTGGGCTTTCTATTAATCTTATTACGCTTTTTGCTTTGGTTTTAGCTATTGGTATAGTTGTAGATGACGCCATTGTGGTGGTAGAGGCTGTGCATGCAAAATTTGAAGAAGATCCGCACATTACGCCGTTCAATGCCGTTAAAAAAGTACTCGGAGAAATAAGTGGAGCCATTATCGCTATCACCGCCGTTATGGTTTCTGTATTTTTACCTATTTCATTTATGACCGGGCCAGTGGGCACGTTTTATAGACAATTTTCTATAACTATGGCTAGCTCTATTGTTATCTCTGCTATTATAGCACTTACACTTACTCCAGTATTGTGTGCCATATTGCTAAAAAATAATCACGGTAAAGAGAAAAAACGTAATATCATCACTAGATCATTGGATAAGTTTAATGAGGGATTTGAGAACTTAACGGGAAAATATGTCTCCTTACTTAAGAGGATTGTGAATAGAAGATGGCTTACCTTTGGGATACTAGTAGCTTTTTGTATTGGCATTTTCTTTCAAGCAAAAAATCTTCCATCGGGTTTCATACCCAATGAAGACCAAGGTACGATATACGCAATTATACAAACACCTCCAGGCTCCACTTTAGAAACTACTAACAAAGTTTCTCAAAATTTACAAAAAATTTGTGAAGAGATAGATGGAGTTGAGTCTGTGTCTTCACTTGCTGGCTATGAGATCATGACAGAGGGTCGTGGGTCTAATGCGGGTACTTGCCTTATTAACCTAAAACCCTGGGATGAGCGTAAGCATACTGTATTAGAAGTAATGGAAGAACTAGAAGAGCACACTCGCAATTTGGGAGCTACCATTGAATTTTTTGAACCGCCGGCCATTCCTGGTTTTGGTTCATCGGGTGGTTTTTCTATGCGTATGCTAGACAAAAACTCTAGTACAGACTATCAGGAATTTGACAAGGTAAATAAGAAATTCATGGATGACCTGGGCAAGCGAAAAGAACTAACGGGTTTATTTAGCTTTTTTGCTGCCAACTATCCTCAATATGAGCTTGTGATAGACAATAATCTGGCTATGCAAAAAGGTGTTTCTTTAGGGAAAGCTATGGAAAACTTAAATATTTTAATAGGCAGTACTTATGAGCAAGGATTTATTAAGTTCAATCAATTCTATAAAGTATATGTGCAATCTGGACCTGAGTTTAGACGCCTACCAACCGATATTTTAAATCTTTTTGTAAAAAATGATCAAGGAGAAATGGTACCCTATTCTGCTTTTATGACACTTAAAAAAACGCAGGGACCCAATGAGATTACTCGATACAACATGTATAATTCTGCCGCTATAAGGGGACTCCCCGCTGAAGGATACAGCACCGCAGATGCTATTGCCGCAATAAAAGAGGTAGCCGAAGAAACACTGCCAAGGGGGTATGACATAGCATGGGAAGGCTTATCTTTTGACGAAGCCAACCGAGGTAACGAATCTCTTTACGTATTTCTCATAGTACTCATATTTGTATATTTAGTGCTGGCTGCCCAATACGAAAGTTTCATTATTCCTTTAGCTGTAGTATTTTCATTACCTGTAGGTGTATTTGGCTCATTTCTGTTGCTCAAACTTATGGGACTAGAAAACGATATATACGCCCAAATAGGCTTAATAATGCTTGTAGGCCTTTTGGGCAAAAATGCGGTGCTTATTGTAGAATTTGCAGTACAAAAACAGCATCAAGGAGCCAGTGTTTTTAGTGCAGCAATAGAAGGTGCAAAAGTACGTTTTCGACCTATCCTAATGACCTCTTTTGCATTTATCGCAGGACTTATTCCCCTTATACTTGCACATGGTGCAGGTGCTATAGGTAATAGAACCATAGGCGCCTCAGCATTAGGAGGCATGCTATTTGGGACCATATTCGGGGTTGTGATCATTCCCGGACTTTACTACATCTTTGGCAGTTTAGCCAAAGGTAGAAAACTAATTAAAAACGAAGAGGACAGTTCATTAACAGAAGATTTTACACACCATGATTAAAAATATAAAAAAGCAAATAGTTGTAGTGTTTGCTGTATCTTTAGCGTTTTCCGCTTGTAAATCACTCGATATTGCAGAAAAAAAAGAGAATAGAAATTTGCCAGCTCAATACGAAGAGTCGTCAGATACCCTAAACTCTGCTCAGATTATATGGAAGACATTTTTAAATGACCCATATCTGAATGAGTTAATAGATACAGCCTTGATAAATAATCAAGAACTCAATCTAATGCTCCAAGAAATAAGTATAGCAAGGAATGAAGTAAGAGCTAAAAAGGGAGAATATCTACCATTCTTAACTTTCAGAGGAGGTGCTAGCGTAGACAGAGTAGGTAAGTATACTCGAAATGGCGCCGTAGAATCCAATTTGCCTATAAAATCAGGAGTAGAATTTCCTGACCCTCTTACTGATTATACTTTTGGTGCATACGCTAACTGGGAGGTGGATATCTGGCGAAAGCTACGCAACGCAAAAAAATCAGCCGCTATGCGATACCTAGCAACGGTTGAGGGTAAGAACTTTATGGTTACCAATTTGGTTGCAGAAATAGCAACTAGTTATTACGAATTGTTAGCATTGGACAACCAAGTAACTATTGTAAAAAAGAACATCGATCTGCGGCAAACTGCCCTTCGCTTTGTAAAGCAACAAAAAGATGCCGCCAAAGTAACCGAACTTGCCGTCCTTAAATTTGAAGCAGAGGTGTATAAAAACCAAAGTCACTTGTTCATTTTACAACAACAAGTCATTCAAACTGAGAACAATTTAAACCTACTAATTGGTAGATTTCCAAGACCAATTACGCGTAGTTCTAATGGGTTTTTAGATAGAATGCCTCAAGGTATTGCTACAGGAATACCAGCTCAGCTTCTAGCTCAGAGACCCGATATAAGACAAGCCGAGTTACAATTAGAAGCAGCTAAACTAGATGTAAAGGTAGCACGAGCTAATTTTTACCCTTCATTAAGCTTAGGTGCAGGTCTTGGTTATCAAGCTTTTAATCCCAAGTATATTATGCAAACACCCGAGTCTATGTTATATTCTCTCGCAGGAGATATAATATCTCCGTTGGTAAATAGAAACGGAATAAAAGCAACCTATTACAGTGCCAATGCCAAACAGATTCAAGCAGTTTATAACTACGAAAGATCTATTTTAACGGGATATACTGAGGTTTTAAATCAGCTTAACAATGTCCGTAACCTGCAGTTGGGATATGACCTTAAAGCACAACAAGTACGAGCCCTTACAGAGTCCATCGCCATATCTGTGAACCTATTTAACTCTGCTAGAGCTGATTATATGGAAGTTTTGCTAACCCAACGCGATGCACTAGAAGCTAGAATAGAGCAAATAGAGGTGAAACAACAACAAATGAATGCTGTGGTGAAAATATATCAGGCACTTGGAGGTGGATGGAATTAACTATGTGTCTATGAACTTTTTGATAAGTCCAAAAGAGGTTTGATACAAGGGCAGGTATACATTTGATACCTGCCCTTTTTACGTTTTACTTAGTTTACTTTTTATTTATCTCCTTACCCAAGTCATATATTTCTTGAATATGTTTGAGCTTATCATCAAAGTCAATCTTTAGATCAATCAGCTCGCCGGTATGAATATCAAACACCCAGCCATGCACGTTAGGAAAACCCGTATTTAAATAATGTTTTTGTAACACCGCTGTCTTAATTACATTAATACACTGCTCTTGCACATTAAGTTCTACCAGTCTTCTGTATTTAGCATCTTCATCCGAAATGGAATCTAGCTCTGCTTGATGTAATCGGTAAACGTCTCTGATATTACGCAACCATGGATTTAATATTCCCAAATCCTGAGGTTTCATAGCAGCTAGAACACCACCACAGTAATAATGACCGCAAACCACTACATGTTTTACTTGCAAAACATCAACGGCATACTCAATTACAGACGCCGCACTTAGATCATTATTTGAAACTACATTGGCTATGTTACGGTGAACAAACATTTCCCCGGGATCCATGCCAGTCATTTCTTCTGCCGAAACACGGCTGTCACTGCATCCAATGTAGAGCACTTCCGGACTTTGTCCTTCCGCAAGATGCTTAAAAAAATCTTTGTTCGTAGCTTTTTTACTTGCTACCCATTTTTTGTTGTTTTCAAATATTTCGTTGTACGCCTTCATGAAAATAGTGTAAGAATTTTAGCTTTTTAATTCGAGCAAAAATAGCAGACTTTAGGTCATTCCAAATCAAAATAAGCACTTAATCCTCAGAAATTATGAATACTAGCCTCTTAATCGTATTCCTCCCACCAATGTTCTGGAGGTTTGCTTCCCAAGGTAAATAGTTCTCCGATTTTAGGTGTGGCATAGAGCACGTTTTGCTTTCTAGCTTCTTCTGTAAAACGTCTTATAGGTTCTTTCCAATGATGGTGTGCTAGAGCAAAACCAGCCCAATGTACTGCCATAATGCGCTTCACACCCACATCAAGAGCTGCTTGCACACTCTCTTCTGGAAACATGTGTATGGCATGCCAAAGTGTGTTGTACTGGCCGCATTCCATGAATGCAAAGTCAAAAGGACCAAGTTTCTCACCTATTGCCTTAAAATGATCTCCGTAACCACCATCCCCGCTAAACCAAATACGCGCAGTTTTTGCCCTAATGGCCCAACCTCCCCATAAGCAGCAGGACTGATCATTAATAAATCGACCACTTGCATGTCTCGAAGGCGTAAAGGTGATTTCTATTTCATTCAAAAAAGCTGACTCATACCAGTCAAATTCTTTAATCATATTAGCATCTATTCCCCATCGCTCCAAGTGTCTCGCAACGCCCAAAGCTGTATAATACTGGGCCACCTTAGGTTTTAGAAGTTCTATACTTGCTAAATCCAAATGGTCATAATGATCATGCGTAAGTAGCACCAAATCAATAGTTGGCAATTGGTCTATTATAGCCATGGAGTTGCTCGAAAAACGTTTTACTTTGAACGGCGCAATTGGGGCAGCATTTGGACCAAACATGGGATCGATTAGTAAGGTCTTGCCATTCAAGCGAATAAGAACCACCGAATGTCCAAACCAACTAAATTTAGGTTCTTCACTTGGCGCCAAAAAGGCCTCTTTATCAAACGGCAAAATGGGCAAAGGTTCGACTGGCGCTCTACCACTTTTGTCAAAAAATAATTTTCGTAGCATTTTAGGAGCATCTTTCAGACCAATGTCAACGCCAGTGCGCTCATAATTATAAAATTTAGCTTCCTTCCATTGCGGCGATCGACTATAATCTTCTTGGAGTTTCGGGGTAAGCTTACCGCCTAATTGCTTGGGTGTCATTTACGAATTATTAAAGCAAAAAACATCTAGCTTTATTTATGGGCAAGCGCATTAATATCTTTGTTTTCGAGGTGTTTGTTGGATTGTGGATACAATAGGGTGTTTATCATTGCTTTACCAAAGAGACTACTTACCGTCACCGACTCCATTCTTCGTAGAACGGGAAATAACGGTGCCATGATTACATACATAATTCTATACCAGCCAGTACTTGACTTTATTCCATCTTCGGGTAACAAAATGCCCAATCTAAACATATAGCCATCTTTAAAACCCCTATTAAGAATATAGTTCTCTGTTTTGCCTTTTACCCTAGCCCACATTGTACTACCTTTCTCGGTGGAGTCTGTTCCTGTTCCGCTTACATAATTCATTACTATGGATGAGTTAGCTGCAAAGCAGGTATCTGCGAGAGATTTTGTGATATCAAAAGTTAGTGTGTTAAATTGAGATTCATCCATCCCAATTGAGCTAACGCCCATACAATGAAAACAGGCATCGTATTCCTTAAAATGATCAACTAACGGACTGAAATCCATAAAATCTGCGTGTATCACTTCTGTTAATTTAGGATGAACTAGGCCTACTCTTTTACGATTTACAATGAGTACGTGCTCTACATTTTTATTCCTAAGACACTCATTTAACGTGCTTCGGCCCACCATGCCCGTACTTCCTGTTATTATTACTCTCATTTTGTTTTTTTTGTGGATGGTATGACTCTGTCTGCTCCATTTCCCTGCGCAAAGATATATCTAGTTCCTTCTTCACTATTTTATTTTAAAACCAAGTCCTTGAATCTGCTTACCTGCTAAAACCACTCAGCTATTTATATTTGCAGCTAGACGTCCGAATGCAAAAAACAATATTAATGCTCTGTACTGTGATCTTTTTGGTGTTTCCAAAACGGGTATCTGCACAATCTACTAGCTCTGTAACCAAAGGAGATTTCTTTTTTTACTGGGGTTACAGTAGAGAATGGTTTAGCCGTTCCGATATTCACTTTACAGGAACCGATTATGACTTCACCCTTACAAATGTGCAGGCCAAAGACAGGCAAAGTCCTTTTGAGTGGGATCCATACTTTAAACTGAATAAACTCACTATTCCTCAATATAACCTACGCATAGGCTACTTTTTAAATGATAAATACAATATAACTTTGGGATGGGATCACATGAAATATGTGATGGTTCAAGACCAAATTACAGAAATAAACGGATTTATAAACACGATAGATTCTACCTATAATGGCACTTATTCTCACAACGACATACAATTAACTCCCGCTTTTTTAACCTTCGAGCATACAGACGGCCTTAATTACGCCAATGCGGAAATTCGTCGATTTGATAATTTAATTATAAGACCAAAACTAGCCATAAATCTAGTTACCGGAGCAGGTGCGGGCATAATCTACCCGCGAACTAACGTGGCCTTAATGAACTTTGAAAGAGCAGATCAGTGGCACTTATCTGGTTATGGGTTGAGCATAGTAACCGGCCTTAATGCCACATTTCACAAACACTTTTTTATCCAAACTGAGCTAAAAGGAGGCTTTATTAATATGCCAGATGTATTAACGACGTTTCATATAGAAGACCGTGCAGAACAGCATTTTTTCTTTAGCCAATGGAATGTGACTTTCGGCGCTCAGTTTAATGTGCTAAATAAGTAGAGAAATAATTTACAATGAGCCATAATACTCTACATACTGATTCTCAGTTTCGTAGAGTTTTATACAATGTAAGGTGGCACCTAAAGGCAATTCGTTTTCAATCTGCTCCCATATCTTAATCACGATATTTTCTATGCTCGGCATTACATCTTTCAAAAAATCTACATCCAGGTTAAAATTCTTATGATCTAGTTTTGAAACCACTTTATCCTCTAGTATTACTTTAAGTTTTTTAAGATCCATAACAAATCCTGTATCTGGATTAGGAATACCTTTTACCGTAACGTATAGGTCAAAGTTATGACCATGCCAATTCTTATTGGCACATCTGCCAAACACCTCGTCGTTCTGTTCCTCCGTCCAATTGGGATTAAAAAGCTTGTGCGCGCCATTGAAGTGAACCTTTCGGGTAACGTATACCATAATATTTTGCAAAAATAAGGTAAAGATTAAGTCTAAGCTTAACTCAGCTCATAAAGTATTTGGTTTGAGGTATGCTCGGACATCGCGTACGTTTTAGCTTTTTGCCCGCTTGAATATGATTTAAACTTTTAGACACCGCGAAATAGGATTAATTTTGTGCTTCATGGCGATACTCATAACTGGTGCAGCAGGGTTTATAGGAAGTTGTTTTGTCTCTTTTCTAAATGAAAAAGGTTTAACTGATCTTATTTTAGTGGACGATTTCAATGTTCAAGCCAAAGCAAGAAACCTGGAAGGAAAAAAATTTACCGCCAAGATAGATCGCAGTATATTTCTAAATGACATACATCGTCATAGTATAGACTTCGTATTTCACATCGGGGCTCGTACCGACACCACGGAATTTGACGTCTGTGTATTTGACGAACTTAATGTGCAGTATAGTCAAGTTTTATGGAACTATTGCGCGGCCAATACTATTCCCTTTCTGTACGCATCCTCTGCTGCTACTTATGGTAATGGGGAATATGGTTTTGACGACCAAATGGATATCAGTCCACTGTTACCGCTAAACCCTTATGGCCAAAGTAAACAAGATTTTGACGTTTGGGCATTAGCTCAAAAAAATAAACCCCCTTTTTGGGTGGGATTAAAGTTTTTTAATGTTTTTGGCCCTAACGAATATCATAAGGGCCGTATGGCAAGTGTCATCTTGCATGCCTTTAACCAAATTTCTCAAAATGGCAGTTTACAACTCTTTAAAAGCCATAACCCAGAATACGCGGATGGAGGCCAAATTCGTGATTTTATTTACGTAAAAGATTTGATAGATCTTATGTGGTTTTGGTACAACACGCAAAGCAAAAGCGGAATTTATAACGCAGGAACAGGAGAGGCTCGCACATTTAATGACTTAGCAAATGCTATTTTTAAAGCACTAAACCAAGAACCTAAGGTCACCTACATCCCTACTCCAGAAGACATTCGGGATAAGTATCAATACTTTACAGAGGCTTCCATGCAAAAAACACGAGATGCTGGTTACACTCAAGCATTTTATCGCCTAGAAAATGCAGTTGAAGACTACGTACAGCACTATTTGAAAACCAACAAAACCTATTGAAACGTGGTATACACATAGCTTGGATATTGGTTACGGCGCTCTGTTTGTGGCTCGTTATTCATCTAGTCACCTCACTAAAGGAGAACAAAGCAGAGACCATTACCCAAGACCTTTCACTTTTTATTAGCCAACTAACAACTGAGTCAGACGAAATATTTGAAACCATAGTTCCTGTCGGTTTCAGCCAAGAGTCTGAAAGTTTTGGGAAAGCGTATCAAAAGAAAAACTGGTACATCCTTCAGTACGACAGTACACAGGCAACATATTGGAACAGCAATAAAATTGCGCTTGATTCTACCGTAATTCAAGCTACGACCTTTCCACTTATCTACCTATTTGGAGATGATTTATACGCTATATTCAAACATCCTACGAATACTTTCCTTGCTTTTCGTCTAGCCAATGACGGAAAACCAGATGTAAAGTTACGCAATGCAGTACCGCACATAAGAGGATACCATTTTGAGTTAAGTACGCTGCGTAAAATTACTTATTCACTTGTATTTTCATTTGTAAAGGTAGCAGAAACAGAAATTGATTTTATAAGCATAGGACTAATCGCGACCTATATCTTATTATTTTTAGCTCTTGTTTATTTACGAAACAAAGACATACTGATGTACCTAGCTATTGCGGGCATTGCCTTTGTTCAAATTGCAGTCTTTTATCATCTTCACTACGCCTTTAGTAACTTTTACCTTTTCTCCGATCAGAGTATACAAGTTGTTGCAGCCAGTCACCTTATCCCACTGCTTTTCATGCACTTAGCCGCAATAATCTGTATTGGTATATTGATCATTCAGTTGGTTAAAAGACTTCCCAGTGCCTTATCCATCCCGATATTAAGTTCCTACTTATTTTTCTTGGCGGATTTTTTTATTGACCTTGCCAAAAGACTCGCCTTGCGATCTTCTATTTCGTTTGATTTTGAAAAACTTTTCGAGCTAAGTGCCTTGTCCTTTTTGGCATTGGCATTTATCGCACTCAGTTTTATTGCCTTGTGGTTGTTGTGCTATTATAGTAAGCTCAAAGAGCAACTTCATCACACTTCAACATGGGTAGGTATTCTTATAGGATTACTCGTTTTTATTATTTTTCAATACCTAGATGCAAGCAGAAGCATTCTTTCACTGAGCTACCCTGTACTACTTGTAGCAATAGCTATCTTTTTACACTATCGTATACCCAAGGTTCAAACAGCGATTTACCTTTACTTTTTATTAACAAGTCTTATTACTACCAACATTGCCTATGTAAGTCAACAGGCTCGACAGCAACTCTTTTTAGAAAAAAATGCACAGGAGCTCATGGATAATAAAGACCAACGAGCGGAACGAATTCTTAAGTCTTTTGAAAACCAACTTTCGCAAGAATTTCTTACGCCAACCAATTTCCAGGATTTCATTGCCAATAAAGATAAAATAGAAAATAGGATAAAGCATTTATACTTTAGTAATTACCTCGAAAAATACAAACTAAAACTGTACACTTTTGGCCCTAACCAAGAAATTATAGCCAGCAATAATCCCTACACGTACCAAGATTTAGACAGTGTTTACAATACAAACACTACACGCACAGCCAGTGCGTACTTTTTTCAAATAGAAAACCCCATAAGCTTGAACGGATATATTGCAAAATACGAAAACTGCAATCTTCAAGGACACTTTGGGACCACCTTTATTCTCTTGCAGCCTCGTGTTGTTCAATCTGAATTTTTATACCCAGAAATATTTGCCAATCAACAATCTGAAGAGACCATTTCTTTAGACGATTACTCGTATGGCTTATACTTTAATCAGGTATTGATTAGTCAAAAAGGAAGTTTCCCGTACTTACTCAATAAGTCACCTCAAGGAAATAACACCAGCCTTTTTGCTATTGGTAGCATCCGTCATCGTGTGTACAAAAAGGGAGCTTATACCCTGGTCATGTCTAAAGTAGAAAATAGAATTAGGACTTGGTTATCCATCCTTACATTTACCATCACATTGCTTCTTGGTATATGCATGCTAATATCCATTGGTACCTACTTTATGATTGACAAGGAGGCTCCACTGGCTACCTCTTTTTTACCGGGCACCTCCAAATTACTCAGTGCACGAATACAAACGTCCCTTACCATCATTTTACTTATGGGACTCCTACTCTCCGTCTATATCGTAATAAACATTGTTAAGGCCAACTACAACAACAGGCTAGAAAATCAATTACTAAATACCGTTAAGAGTATCAACAGTCAGTTTCAAAATAAAATTGATCTACAAGATAAG
>CAMDCQ010000061.1 GCA_945890595.1 Chitinophaga pinensis | reverse complement strand
CAAGGCTGGAGTTACCAGCATTTTTACCTGTGTAAGCAGCTAAGAAGGAGTGAAGTAGTACTTCCTGATGACCGGCCGAATAACCAAGTGGGTAACCCGAAGTATCCTTATCGTTTAGCTGCGCACCGTATAGTTGCTCGTATACTCCGCCAGCGCCTAAGTCTCTACTTTGTAAGCGTTGCGCTATAACAAATCTGTTATTTTTAAACTGGTTAAATGCATCAGAAGAAAAGTCTTCGTTCAGCTTATCAAACATGGTGGCCCAAGAGCCATACGAAGTAGTAAATGTTCCTACTTCGGTATAAAATTCATCTTCAAATGTGCCACGTGCTTCAGAGTATTTGAAATTACTATTGATGTTTAGACTTTGTCGTTTGTTAAAACTAACGTTGATTCTAAATCCTGTGATGGGCTCAACGGTTGCACTGCCATTAATATCTACGCCGTGCAAGTTCACATAGCGCGATATTTGGTTGGTGTCTTGGGTTAAAAATCCGTTGCTTGCAATCGTATTTCTAAAGTTTTCACTTTGACCTCCTAAAATAAAGGGCAAACCAGGTGCATTGTTTTTAAAGTTTTGACCAAGGTAATCGATGGTTTTGTTAAATCCAGGAAGTGTTGTCCCATCGGTAAAGGTAAAAGTGCCTTGGGCTTGTTTTAGCATCATCAGAAACTGAAAAATTGCTTTTGTTGTAGCGCTTAAGTCGTCTTTTTCTTTCTTGGCATTAACGGCGTCTGGATCTTCTTCATCTCGAGCCGGTGATTTTTTTGCTGACGGTTTATTTACTTTTTTCAAGAAGGGCACCTTATTGTAGAAAGAAACAAAATTCAAGTTACTGGTAACTCCCATGGTTCTAGAATTTTGGATGGTGTTACCCAACGATACGGCTGCTGGCGGTGCATTTTGCCATTGGTAGTTTCCTGTATATCGCGTAGTTACCGTCATCCAATCCAACATTTTTATCTTACGCAGTGGGAGACTGTAGTTGGCATTTACGGTCTGGTTAAAATCACGTAATTGTCCAAGTGATGAGAAATCTCTCCACATAGAATCTTTCTTTTCGCGGGTATCTAGTGCCCCAAAAGGTTCTTCTACCCACGAGTTAGCAGAAGAGGCATAGTCTACAGATAAAGATTTGGTTAGATTCCACTTTGCGCCATAAATACGGCCTATGTTAAAGGTTTTGTCATACAAAAGCGGAACAATGCTTTTGAAATTATCGTTATCTCTGTTTTTTAGTTCGGCATACCTTCTGTCTACTTCTATCCTAAAGTTAAGATTAGAAGGTTTTAAACCAAGATTAAAATCTTTGATAAGGGTTAGGTTTTTAGATTTTATACTCTTTTTGAAAGGTTCCCACGATAAAGGTGTTGGTGAAAAGTTGTAGGCTAAGCTCGTTCTGTAAGTTTTAACATCATTGCGCTCTATAATCTGGCTTCTTCTAAAGAGACGCTGATACGCAAATGAGTAGTTCCAATTGGACACGTCATAAATATGCGACTCTCCTGTACCGGTTTTGTTTTTCTTAACGTTGGTAAAGTTTAGACTGTAACGGCTGTTGTAGTCTTGCGCAGCAATACGAATGGCATCCCTTTCGGTTTGTGTTTCCGCATTATTAATTGCTGTGCGAAGCAAAATATCTGGATTTAGGGGATAGAATTTAGGATTAACAATATTCTCACTGTAGCCAATAAACATAGGAACAGTAATGCCTGATTTTTGGGAGAAAAATTTACCTAGTTCTAGGTTTGTAGCTATATCGTATTGTATTTGCTCAGTGATATTACGCTCATTTAGCTTTTTATCTATACCACCAAAACCTATGGATTGGTAATTTCCAGACACTGCGACATTGGCAAAATCGGCTAGTTTAGCCACCATTCGAGTGTTTGCAGCATAACCTCCTTTATTGGCAAAATCTACCAAGCGCAATTCATTAAACCATACTTCCGCACAGAGGGCATCGCTGCTACCGTTACTTGGATTTTTTACACCTAAGAGTATGGTTCTTACGTTACTCAAATCTGGTAAACCAATGATACTAATTTTATGTCCGTTTGCTAAAGTTTCTGAATAGAATCCGTTAGGATTAGCACTGTTGGCTAATTGCCGGTTGAGTTTTACTCTATAAAACTCTTCTAATTCTATGAGTATTTCATTTTCGGTAGGCCATACCGAAGCCGCATTAGCATTGCCATTGGGCGATATAGTAAGCGGTATCTCGTATTGATAAAAATTATTTTCTAAGTCGGTACCTATACGCATAATCGCCACTACATCTCCTTTTTGTATCAAGGGATCTTGAGACTCTGCGTGTACAAACATTTTTAGTTTTTTGTAGTTACGTATATCGTATTCTAGTGGTCTATACGCTCCACGAGCATCATCTCTGCCTAAGTTACATACCGCTATAGAAAGTGACTGTTCGTTTTGTTGAACGTTGGCTTGTTGTGTAGGGTCTATCTCACGACTAAATCCAGGAGGCACCACGTATGGTATGGGAACTCGTTTACTGTTTTCGTTCACATTAACCGTTGAAACTACCAATTCAGTGCGGTCGTTAGGATCTATAGCCGGACCAACGCGCGGCGGAAATTTTAAGGTATTGAGGTAACGTCTCCAATCTGCGCGTACCAATTGTAAGTTTCCGAAGCGCAGCACTAGACTATCTTCAAAGCCACTTACGTACATTCTCATAAATCGAATCGATTTAAAATCTTGAATACCTCCTACTTTTTTATCGTATTGGCGTATAGGTATTTTGAGTTGGTACCAAGTTATTTTGTTGGGTTCTGCTCCTGGATCTATTTGGTCCGCATCGGTGTACACAGAATCGGTGACAAAGTTTTCGCCTATTCTGAGCTTATCGGGTGAAATCTCAATTTTATATTGATAGTATTCCTCATTCAGATTTACGGTGTAATCCTGATTAATGTCTTCGTCATCTGGAATGGTATTGGCAGATTTTGGAGTGCCGTCTGCTAATTTATCTACCGTACTGTTGCCCTCAAAACCGTTGTAATTTTTATAGCGTTGAAGTACCATGGCATTACTGCCGTCATAAACAGGATCGCGCGGGTACAAATAATTATCTGCAGAAGGATCGGCTTCTGCAATTTTGTACGCTAAAGACGCTGTACCGTGTTTGGCTGCAATACCATCTAGGTAAAATTTAAGTCTTGCTCGTTCTACCTCATCGCTCATGCCATCTAAACCTATGTCTTGAGCCGTACGTGCAGCTGGGTCATTGTCAAATGCTTTATTGATAATTTGTCCACGTGGAGTCAATGCGTATTTGCCAGAGTCTACGGTATAGTTCCCATTAGGGACAGGTAATCCGTTTTCGGCAGATCTTTTTCGGTCAGGAATTATATCTTCAGAAACACTTCCCAAGTTGATGTAAAGCTGACCGGTATTGTGTTTGGTGCCTTGGTGTTTTGAATACACAAACGGATCCATAAGCCACACTTCTATATAGTCTATGTTGGTAGCTTCAAAGTCGTTGGTTTCTATTCTTCGCATGATACCTGCCCAGTTTTCTTTTGGATTATTGAGTGTACCGTCGGCTTCCATGTTTTGAGAGTTATAGTTATACTGACCTCTTTCATCTGGATAGTAGCTTAAATCTAGGGTTGGTAATTGCTGTGGCTGACCCTGTTGTAGTTCTATTTCATCAAAAAGTTCTTTAAGCGTTACTGTTCTTACCCAGTGGTTAGACTGTTGTAAGGTGTTAATATTAGCAGGAGTAAGGTTGCTTTTAGCTTGAAAAACAGGATCTATGTTGTACCATGCCAGCTTGGCTCGTTTACTGTTGTATGCACTGTCTGCTTTAAATGAAGTGGTGGTTTCTGGGAATAAATCGGGTTGCCCTTGTGGGGTACTGGCCATATACCAACTACGTACGTATTTTAAATCATAAGGTGTTTCTGCACCTTCAAAATCGTCAAGATAAGAAGTCCCTTTGTCGCCCTGCGTTTTTGCTTTGTGGGGTATAAGGTGCGCAAATTCTCCGGTTATGCTAATGGTGGACTTCTCTTTGGTTTCGATGAAAGGAAGCTTATCTACCATGCGAGTTAAGAAGCGCGACTCGGTATTGTACGAACCGTCTAATCCCCAAATAGAGTTACGTAAAGGCTCTTCACCTATGTTTACTTTATTGGTAAGTGGACGCTCATTCATGTACATGTAGGTCCCACCTAGTAATAATTTGTCGGAGTGTTTGTAATCTAGTCGAGTACCAATTAGTGATTTTTGTTGAATAGCGATAAGAGAATTACTCTCGCACGTCGCTTTGATCGCTGCGCCGGAGTTAAGTATGCCTTGATTTACGATGGTAACATTACCCAAGGTATAATCTACGGTATAGTCTGACCCCTCATTTAGCATATTACCATTAGCCGTAACACGTACTGAGCCTTTGGATATGTTATAACATTGTAGTTTTATTTTATCGGACGATGATCCCTTAAACGTACCGCGTAAGAAAAATTTATTATGCTTTAAATCTTGTTCAGCATTCCACTTGGTTGTTTGGTAGAGCGAATCGTACACATAATAGTCGGCCTTGGTTTTATCCATAAACTGTTCGCGTAAAAACGCACCAAAAGGTTCTCGGACAGGAAATATAATTCGGCCTTTGGTGGCGTCGATGGTTACCCCATTTATGAGGTCAAAAACGCCGTCAGGCTTTGCTTCTTGTTGTTTATTTATCTTGTCTAGATTCAGAACTGTAATCAGTTGTTTTTCTTTAATTCGTGTTTCGCTGGCATCTACAGGCAGGTAGTTTAGGTCTGCACCACTTGGATCATCCGCATACACTACATTCATCGTAAAATCCTCTTGTTGAAGGTTGTACGTATTTAAGGAATAGATATTTTTCATCATCAGATTCCATGTAGGTAAATTCGTTTTGATGGTAGAATTTTTAAGTAGCTTAAGGTTTAGGTGACTATTGTCGCCAGTAGAAATGGAATTATTTACCGTTAGGTCTCCTACCTGATGATTTTCGCCATTAATCGTGTAGGTATAGGCTACCATAAGTAGCTCATCATTATTAAGAGATTGATTTAGGGACAAATAACCTAGTGTAGGGTGGTACGAGAATTCATTTTCATTCAATTTTCGCGCATTGCTTAAGCATTCGTAGTCTGTGCCCAATTGCAATCTACCATCAATAGGGTTACAAAACTCCGTACTTCTATCTACAATATCGCGGTATAAGCTAGAAGCATAATTGTCTGGGTATGCATTGGCAGGACCCACCAAGAAATCACGGTAGGTATTATCTGCATTTTCACCTAAGTCCATATAACCCATGACGTTTCGGGTGTTGCCCACCGAGTTGTTACGATTGGTTATCCAAACCTCAATATAGCTTATCTGCACATTTGACGCTATAATAGGCAGTCTTGAAAGTGCTTGGTTATAATTATTGGCAAAATACTGTGATAAGAAGTAGTGTCTGTTTACGTCGTAATTGTGTGCTTGAATATTGTAATTGGTGATTTGAGCACCTCCAGTAACCTGTGTTTCTTTGGTTTCGCCTTTATCTTGAGTTGCAATTACGGCTACTTTAAGTTTTCCAAATTGAAGTTGTGTTTTTGCACCAAACAGGTTTCGTCCTCCTTGAATTAAACTACCATTAAGGGGAAGACTCACATTCCCTAGTTCTATATTTTTGAGGATATCATCTTCTTCTCCGGCCCAGTTGAGTTTCATTTGGTTTTCAAACTCAAAAGTTGCTTCGGTATCGTAATTCCAGTTCAGCTTCATCCGGTCACCTATTTGGCCGGTAACGTTAAGCTGCATTTTCATGCCGAAGTCAAACTGTCCGTTACGTTGTTGGCGAACCGGAAAATTAGGGTTTTCTACTTTGTTGAAATTACCACCAAAGGTAACTTCTGCACTTCCGGTGGGTCTAATGTCTATAACCCCACCGCCGAATACTTTATCAAATATCTCTGGTGTAACCGCAATTTTAGGAATCAGACCCCCGCCTTTTATGTAATTGTCTGCATTGCTTTTTTTACGGTAATACACATTGCGATCTTGTCGCTCTTTTGCTTTAGAATACTCCATTGGAGTGAGCACGCGCGGAGAGCCAAGTGGTTTTCCGCCTACGGTGATTATTTCCAGGTAATTACCTGTGGTAGGATCGTATTGATAAGTGGTCTTAATGTTTGGTGGATCTTTAAGATCTATAGGTGTGCGTCTGGGTTCATCTTGTCCTAACGCAGTGCCATCTCCAAAACTATACGCAGCCAATATCACCAAAGCTATAAGAGCTCTGTGTACATTTGTTTTTAAAATTCTTTCTTCCAAAAGCGAATACTGGTTGGTTGTAAAGTATAGTCTTCTTATATGCTTTGATTAATTTTTAGCTAACAAATTTACAATAATTGTAAAGACTTCTTAATTAACTCTTCTGTGGTAGCATTATTGCCTGCATCGGCACTTATTCTTAGCAGTATTTTGGCAATAGCAGGTTTAGCAAAACCAAGTGCCATAAGTGCTTCCATGGCTTCGTCCATTTGGGTGCCGCCACCACTCAGGGTGTACGCCTCGTCAGAACCAATACCTCCCAGTTTATCTTGGAGCTCTACTACCAATCGTTGGGCAGCTTTAGGTCCAATTCCTTTTATGGTTTTTAATACGGCTATGTTATTATTGGAGATAGCACTCACCACGTCATCTACGCGCATACTACTCAATATCATTCGAGCGGTACTCGGACCCACACCATTTACACCAACAAGTTTGACATACAACTGACGTTCATTGGTGGTTGCAAATCCATAAAGGGTATGACTGTCTTCTCTTACAATGAGGTGCGCGAATACCTTTACCTGTTTTTGGTCTTTTAGTACCTCAAAGGTATTCAGTGAAATATGCAGTAAGTAGCCTAAACCGTTGCAATCGATTACTACTTCTGTAGGCGTAATTCTATCTACCTTACCTGCTATAAAGTCATACATAAATGCAAGGATAACAAACCAATACCATTCATAAAAATAAAGGAGGTGGAAAATCCGCTTTTTATTTCGAAAGGATGAGATTTAGTAGACCCGCCACCGTTAAAATAAGTGGCGCTTTGAAAAAAAAAATCGTCATTTGCAGGCTTGGTATTAAACAAAAAAATAGGGGTTCACGTGGCTATGTTTAGCGTGGCTTTGTTCTATGCAGCCAATTATTCTATTGCCAAATGGGCCATGCCAGAGTTTATTTCACCTTTTGCATTTATAACCTTGAGAGTGGGTTGTGGCGCACTTTTTTTTGGCTCCTATTATTTTTTGGTAGACCGAGAAAAAATTGAAAATAAACGAGATTTTTTTGACTTGGCGGTATGTGCATTTTTTGGGGTAGCACTTAATATGTTGGCTTTTTTTAAAGGTTTAAGCATGACTTCAGCCATAAATGCCAGTGTGCTCATGATGATTTCTCCTATAATGGTAGTTTTATATACTGCCATAGGGAGCAAAACCCACATAAAGTTCCATGTGTATTTGGGTATATTCATTGCTTTTATGGGTGCTGTCTTATTGATGAAAGTGGATACTTTTTCGCTGAGTAGTGACGGATTTATAGGCGACTTATTGATTATGCTGAATGCATCTAGTTTTGCTTTTCATTTGTACTACGTAGCGAGATTGCTAAAAAAATACAAGGCTACTACCGTTACCGCCTTTATGTTTATGATTGGTTTTGTATGGGTGCTGCCTGTGGGGTATAGCGAGTTTGTAGCGGTAGATTGGTCTAGCTTTACAGACAAAGCCATTTTTGCCTTGGTTTTTGTGGTGCTATTTGTCACCATTGCAAATTATATACTCAATGTATGGGCGGTACAAAACAGCAGCAGCACGCTTGCAGGCAGCTATATCTATCTACAACCGTTGCTTGCGGCACTTATAGCTATAGCATTAGGCATGGATGTGCTAACTTGGAGTAAAGCGGGTTTCGGGTTGCTTATTGTTTTGGGGCTTTGGCTGGTGAATAAGAGCCATGAAAGATTTAGATGATATTCTAAACCTGAGTTCACCGAATCACAGCAACATCATTATCCGTTGTTTTATAACAATAGCCTTCTAATTGCGGACTGTAAACTATGTTGCTTCTGACGACGTATTCTAGCTGTCTTGTATGAGAAGTTATATATTCCACCTCGTTACTAACCATGACCTTAACATAACTCTTCTGAGTATCATTTATAAAAATTAATTCATAACCATACAACGTTTTTCTGGCACAAGACAGATAGCAAGAATCTCTAATTTGCCGAATCAAATTATTAGGGTAATTTGAGATCTCCCTTTCACTAAACTCGTCTTTTACAGAATTATATACAACGAAAGATTTATACGATTTAGAGAAAAATATTGCATCCTCAACTCTAAAAAAACTATATATCGAATATGGTTCCTTAGAATTTCTAATGGTTTTCGGCAATTTCCTATTGTATAATTTGATAAATGACAAATTGTGTTGACCATCGTATTTTAATTTAGCTAAAAATTTTTTTGAACCAAATCGAGTATCACGCTCAACAGCAACATCCACTCCATCTCCAGTAATACTTTCTTGATAAAAGGTGTAATCAGGATAAAAATTCTTACAAATTTGATAATTATCCTTGGTTTTAATGTGACTTATATTTATTAACACGTTATTACTAAACTCCAATAAAATAAGCTCTTGGTTTATTGCTATTGAAGGATTGCCTAAGTGCGAAGAACTCTTGGCAACATATAAACTGCCCATAACATTGAAGGATGTGTCAGAATGCCGGTTAATACTATTAAATTGGAAATAATCATTCTTTTTTTGAAGTACTCTTTTTGTAAAAAATTTATAATTCCAATCGAATCCAGTGGTATCACCTTGGTTATAGGTTTTATAGATATCTAGTAACGGCAAATTTTCGGGTAAAAAAACGTTAGTAAGCTGCCATTGCGTATCTACTATAAACACTTTGTTTTGAGCATAAGATTGAACTACAATATAATCACTCATCATAAGCATTTTAAAACTTCCTAAACCTGCAAAGTCCTTACCTTCTATTTTTTTCTTTGAGACTTTACTTGTTGAAATCAAATGGTCATTGAGCAATGAAACTACTCCCATACTTAACTCATTAAAACCAAAAAAAATCTTTGGTTCCTCTCTACTGTTGTAGAGAAAAACCAAAGATTGAATGTTTTCGGGCACTTTTAATTTTACTCGAACTGCTTTAATATATTCATCGGAGAATTTTATATTTACGGTCTTATGAACTAAGAAATCTGAATTTTCCTCTAGAAATACATCTACCTCTTTTCTAGTATAGTTTTCTGAATAAATAAATTCTATAGTATCCGACTCCACATGTTGCAAGTAATAAACCTGAGAATTACAAGCCGAACAATTATCAGGATTGACAATAGCTCCTAGTTTACTTGCACTGCAATATTGTACAAGTAAAAACAGACAATATACATTAAAAAAAGTTCTAATCATTAGTTTGAACAAGAAGGAACAATAATAAACATTTCAAGTGGGTCTATGTCTAGTTCTAAATCTTCGTCGTGAGTATAACCCACCATTTTAACCTTGGAATTGCCAAAGTGTTCTTTCGTGCCATCTTCATTATAAAGAATGACTGCATCTTCTCCACAATCGCCAAAAATGTATTCAACATAGCATAAGTCGGAAGCCGGGACACAATAATATGAAATACCTTGACCAGGAGCCCACTTGCGTTTTTGCTTACCTCTATGCTCAATAATATCATCTACAGGTGCTACTGGAACGTTATTGGTTTCCTTATACTTTGGTTTTTCTGACGCAAATACAGAAATCGCACAAAAAACCGCAGTTAATAGCAATAATTTCCTTAAATATCTCATTGTTTAATTATTAAAAATAATAGTGTAAATAGGTCTAAATTCTCCGTTCTCTTCATCAAAAATATGACCAGAAACAATCTCATCCAAGGCGATATATGTCTTGATACCATCTTCAGTATATAAATCTATTCGGATACTTCCTGGAGCTGGACAGACTGCTGATTGATTGGCGTTCATAGGACATATAGTTGTTTTCTTGCAGATTAAATTCCTTCTCTTGCACCAATAAGTCACCATACCCCCATTTTCAACCTTCTGAATTAAACCCATCTCCGAAATTACCGTTACAGGTTCGATAATCTCCATAGTTTGGTTATCAGCTTCTGCTGCCCTCGTTCCAAGACATGCTACCGATAATGAGCAGAATAAAAAATACTTTTTCATAAAAAATTAAAATAAATAAAAATTGTGCCTACTCTAAAAAGCTATTCGGCTGCCGCTTTCATAGTCTCAGTTCTATTTACTTAAATAGTAGAATGAGAGTTTAAATGTCGAAAACGAAATTAAGAATAAATATTTTTTTACGAAAAAATTTTTAAGAAAAACATAAAACACTGAATATCAATGATAGAAACGTGAACAGATGTAGATATATTTGATACTAGACCACACTTTTTCGCTGAGTAGTGACGGATTTATAGGCGACTTATTGATTATGCTGAATGCATCTAGTTTTGCTTTTCATTTGTACTACGTAGCGAGATTGCTAAAAAAATACAAGGCTACTACCGTAACCGCTTTTATGTTTATGATTGGTTTTGTATGGGTGCTGCCGGTGGGGTATAGCGAGTTTGTAGCGGTAGATTGGTCTAGCTTTACAGACAAAGCCATTTTTGCCTTGGTTTTTGTGGTGCTATTTGTCACCATTGCAAATTATATACTCACCGTGTGGGCGGTACAAAACAGCAGCAGCACGCTTGCAGGCAGCTATATCTACTTACAACCATTGCTCGCTGCACTTATAGCTATAGCATTAGGCATGGATGTGCTAACTTGGAGTAAACCTGGTTTCGGGCTGCTTATCGTTTTGGGGCTTTGACAGGTGAATAAGGGGAGGTGAAAACCTAGGAAGATTCCTGCAGTATGGATTTATATTTATCCATAATTTTCTTCTTGTTCCCCTTTAGATAACCTGCATCATTGTAAAGCACCTCCCCTTTGGGAGATATAATCATCGTTTGCGGAAGTCCTAGTTTCTTGTCATAGTGATAGTAAAGACTATCGTACGTATAATCTAAGTTATAACGTCCATCCAACCAAAGAAGCGATTGCTCATATTCTGAAAAATGATCATCTACTCCTTCTTGATAATCTACATAAACACATAAAATATTACACTTATCTCCGATTTCAGCTTTTAACTCTTCCAGCATATACATTTTTTTAAAGCAATTAGAGCAGCCCTTGTTCCAAAACTCTAAGATAATGGGTTTTTCTCCTGGGATAGTAAAGCTATTTCCAAGGTTTGATTTATAAAAAAAATTAATATTCTCTTGGCTTCTGGCTTCAATAGTTTGAGATTTAAGTAAATATACAGGGAATATCAAAAACGAAATGACATAGGACAGTAGCACAAATAATACAAGTACAAGAGCATTATGCATCTTTTTAGACACTAAGTACTGGGCGCAATAAAAAGCTAAAATAGATGCGACGGGGACATATATGATTTGAGGATTGCCAATTAGTATGACAATCAACATGAAAATAGGCAGAGGCAGCATCAATAAAATAATCTTTTGATCTCGCACATAATACATAGCAGCTGAGCCCGACATAGCTGCTATGCATATTAATGAAAATAAGCCCCATATCGGTTCTTGATGATTAATCATAATGATTTCAATCAACACAAACCAAACAACTCCCAGACCGAGTGATGTAAAAGTTGCCTTTCTATTCACTAGTGATAAAGTATTTTGTCACCATCTGGGGATAGAATATCATCGCATAATCCGTCACATTTAAAAAACCATCCGAAACCACAGCCGTGTGTAGCACCTGCACAATTTGATTTTAAGCAATTATCACCACCAAACTGACAACCTCCAAATGTACTTCCTTTGTTACACCCACAATCGCTTTCACCCTCACTTCCAACAACAATGTCATTTAAATTATCTAAGTCATATAAATTATAGAAGATATTCAAACCTTCTTGATTAGTAAACTCTTGCTTAAGATTACTCAAAATTGAGGGTAGATAAAAGTTCGTGAAATCTAAATGTTCTTTACTCCCCCAGACATAGGCATCGACTGACATACTATTTAATAGTTTTTTAATCACATATGTCTGATTGATTGTTGGATTTAATGTCAGGCAGTGGTTAAACTTATCTACAAATAAGTCATAACGGTTTTGAGGGGTTAGTGTGTTAAAAATTGCTCGAATCTCCTCAGGAGATTTATCTTGAAGATTGGCTCTAGTGTAGTACAGTTGAGTGGCCAAAATACTACCTTCTGTGGCAGCATTCACATTCTCTTTTAAAGGTTCAGCGTCATTACACGCATAAAATCCCAAAATACTTAGTACAGCAAACATGGCTGTAAATAAAAAATACTTTTTCATAAAAAATTAAAATAAATAAAAATTGTGCCTACTCTAAAAAGCTTTTCGGCTGCCGCTTTCATAGTCTCAATCTTATTTACTTAAATAGTAGAATGAGAGTTTAACTGTCTAAACTAAATTAAGAATAAATATTTTTTTTACGAAAAAATTTTTAAGAAAAAACATAAAACACTGAATATCAATGATAAAAATGTAAACAGATGTAGATATCTTTGATACTAGAGCACACTTTTTCGCTGAGTAGTGACGGATTTATAGGCGACTTATTGATTATGCTGAATGCATCTAGTTTTGCTTTTCA
>CAMDCQ010000060.1 GCA_945890595.1 Chitinophaga pinensis | reverse complement strand
CTAGACTTTCACCTCTTACCGAAGCACTTGCTCCCGTAAATTCCTTTTTGGTAGCAGTTCCATAACCAACTACCATAATTTCTCCAATACCTACTGCATTTTCTCTTAACGTTATGGTAATGGTAGTTTTACCACCTAGGGCTACGGTTGAATTAGCGTACCCAGAGTAAGAAGCCGTAATAGACGCGGTTTTAGCATCATTCACATTAATAGAAAATTTTCCATTTTCACCAACTACCGCTCCGTTTGAAGTTCCTTTTTCTACTACGATTGCTCCTATAAGTCCTTGACCTAAAGTGTCAACAACTCTACCAGAAATGGTAGCTTTTTGGGCAAATATTGCCGAATAAAAGGTGAGCGCCATTAGTATTAATTGTAATCTTTTATGCATAGAATTATTTTTTATAAATGCGAATATAAAAAACTTATAGTAAAAACAACTATAAGTAAGTTGTTTCTACTTTTACTATTTAAACATGTATAAATAAAACATGTTTGGCTCAATCCCATCTTACGTTAAAACAACTCTCAAAAGAATCCGTTAACTTTTATTTCATCTATAAAGAAAAATGCATCGCCGTCCATCGAAAAACCAGGATGACCCTCGGGAAGCTTGCCTGCCGAATGGACCACAATTTTCAGCATTTGAGATTTACATTTCGGGATTTTCAATTTTACCATTTGGGTAAAATTTCCTTCTCGTGACGCGTCTACAGTAAGAATATCCGTAGCCACTAATTTACCGTTTATATATACCGAAACATCTTTTGGCATCAATATCCAGGAGCGAGCATCTTGCAGAAAATTAAGGCTTACCACGCTGATTTTCATTTCTTCTTTTAAATCAATGGTAAAATCAACCTCTTTATTCTGAAACCCTTGCCATCTGCCTGCTTGCCAGTTGGTTGTGCCATTTATGCCATCTATGAGAGCATCATCTCCGCCTCCATAGTATTGTGAGTTGGGTAGTATGCTGGGTGTGCACGTCCAATTATTCGGTTTTTTGTAGAAGGTGGCGGAGATGGTGGGGCTTTTCATAGTATTACGTATTGCATAAGCCTCCACAACGGAACTCTTGTTTATCACCATTGGGTTGGTATACGTTATGAATGAGCCTTGAGAATTCATCCGGTAAAACAGTTTATCCAATGGGTTTAAACTTTTTAACGTCACCAAAGACTGTTCAAGAAAAACATGCTCCCCGGAAATGATTGGCGTTGGGGTTATTGTTGGAGTAGTCTCACCTACTTCCAGAAAACTATCTCCAAAATCACAGTTTGAAAAATCAAGATATAATCCTTCTCTTGCATCGTATGAAGTAAAATCAGTACACCCTTTTCTTTCTGTTTGTTTTGAGCCGACGATGCGTATTTTTTTACCGCTATTAAGCCGATAGACGACCGAATCAAAAGCACAATAACCCACAAAATACAAATTGGATCCTGGATAAACGGCGTAAAATCCTGAACTACTCAACACATACCAAGCACTCATTTGCCCGCAATCTTCATTACCAATTAATCCATCAGGAGTATTCCTGTAAAATGAATCACATATTTGCTTGATGATTTGTTGTCCTTTTTCAGGGTGAGCGGTATAATTATACAAATAGGCTATATGATGACTTGGCTCATTACCATGGGCATATTGCCCAATTAATCCTGTAATATCAGATTGTGTTCTTCCTGTGGTTTTAGTTGACGCAGAAAAGAAAGCATCCAATTTTTGTTCGAGGTCGCTACCATTAGTTGCTCCTCCCATTGATTGTTGCACAAAACTATACTGCCAACTATTGGCTTCTGTGAAGTGCAGATTCACCTCTTTGGGATCAAAGTTGGGTAGCCAATCTCCATTGAGTCTAGGTGTGGCAAAACCTGTTTCAGGATTAATGACATTTCGCCACGATTCTGCTCTTCTCTCAAATACATCGGCAATGCTATCCTCTCCCATTGCTCTTGCCATTTGGGCAATGCACCAATCGTCATACGAATACTCCAATGTCTTACTCACACTCTCGGACTCGTCTTCGGCTCGTACAAATCCATACTTCTTGTAACTGTCCAATCCAAAAATATCCTCATTGGCACTAGCCACCATTGCTTCTAGAGCCAGCTTAGTATCAAAACCGCGAATACCTTTCATATAGGCATCGGCTATCACGCTTACACTATGGTAACCGATCATACAGTCGGTCTCGTTACTCGCCAATTCCCAGACGGGTAGTCTTCCACTTTGTTTGTATATTTCTAAGAAGCTATTTATAAAATCTGTAGTTCGCTGCTCATCGATAATCGTCATCAATGGATGCAATGCTCTGTACGTATCCCAAAGCGAAAAAACGGTGTATTGTGTGTGGTTAGGACTATCGTGAACCTTACCATCATGACCGCGGTATTTGCCGTTTGCATCTTCGGCTATATTAGGGTGAATCATACAGTGATAGAGAGCTGTATAGAAAATGTGTTTCTTATCTTCATCCGCTGTAAAGACTTCTATCTTGGAAAGTTCTTTATCCCAGAGGGCTTGTCCGCCTGCTACTACCTCATCAAACTGCATCCAGTCGTATGTTTTTGAAGTTTCGTAATTAAGATTTAATTGAGCTCCAACAATAGAGGTAAATGAAAGCCCTACATACACTTCCAATTGATTATTTTTTAATTTATTGAAATGTAGAAGTGCCTTGCTACTATCGAAATTATAGGTAATGGACGAAATCTCCATGTTAAAATCCATAGAAAAATAGCAATGCTGCTCCTTCGCCCAGCCTTCACTTATTCTATATCCATCTATGCTACGACGGCCTCTTTCTTGTATGCTAAAATCGAGCGTTTTATCTCTGTGTTTCAAATCCAGCAACACGTAGCCTTCATTTTTATCAAATGTGTAGCGATGAAAACCTGCCCAAGTAGACGTGGTTAATTCTACGTTTACCCCATTATCTGGTAGATTAACTGAATAATAATTTGCTTTGGCTACCTCGTCAGTATGGCTAAACTTGGTTTTGTATTCTTCTGGCTCGAAGGATATAGGATTTACCGAAGGAAGCAATAATATATCTCCATAGTCGCTCACTCCCGTTCCGCTTAAATGCGTATGCGAAAATCCATAGATAAAAGAATCTGAATAATGATACCCACTGCATCCATCCCAACTGCCATCTATGCGAGTATCAGGACTTAACTGTACCATACCAAACGGCACTGTAGCTCCTGGGAATGTATGCCCGTGTCCGCCTGTACCTATAAAGGGGTTTACGTAGTTGCTAAAAACGGGTTCGTATGTCAAAGGTTTAGGTGCAGCATGCTCAGCTAGGTTTCTTTTTTGATAATCTTTGGGGTATGGCGTTCCATATTTACTCTCTTCACCCGGTTTTGTGGGTATGCCCGGTTTTACGCCAAAAAGCTCTCTGTGTTCTTTTGCTCTTCCGGTACTATCCAATTGACCGTAAGAACAGAGCATCATTAGTAAAGTAAAAAGAAATAGGGTAAAACGCATGATGCGAAGATATAAATTTGTAGGAACTGCCCTGCGAGACAGTTCCTACACGTGTAAAACGAAACTTTACACCTCATTAATCAATTAATCACGAGGTATAAAAATATATTTATAGCTCATAAATAATTAAAAATTGAGGTATAACAGATACATTGGTAGCTCATGCATTGGATATGGGAAGATAAAAATTGGCCATCGTACCAATTTAATGAGGAGCTTGTTACCTCTCATAATGCGGAGCTACGTCAAAAAGCTGGCATACTTACCGGCAGCACCAAATACCTGAAAGAAGCCGATAGCAAGCAGCTCATTATAGAATTTCTAAGCCAAGAAGCCATGTCCTCTTCCGAAATAGAGGGAGACGTTCTAAATAGAGACTCCGTACAAAGTTCCATAAAAAAGCCCCCGATCTCTCGAAGGCTTTCTATTTCGCATCGGTTTTAACCCTGCGAAATAGTTATAAATGTATTACTTCACCATAGGCTGCAGCGCATGCTTCCATGATTGCTTCACTCATCGTCGGGTGTGGATGTACTGTTTTTATCATTTCGTGACCCGTAGTTTCTAACTTACGTGCACTTACCACGCCTGCTATCATTTCTGTAACATTAGCTCCTATCATGTGCGCTCCCAAGAACTCACCATATTTAGCGTCAAATATTACCTTCACAAAACCTTCTTTAGCACCCGAAGCACTGGCTTTACCCGATGCAGAGAACGGGAATTTACCTACTTTTATATCATATCCTGCTTCTTTCGCTTTTGCCTCAGTGTACCCTACTGATGCTATCTCTGGCCAAGTATAGGTGCATCCTGGTATGTTTCCATAATCCAACGGCTCAACGTGTTGTCCACTAAATTTCTCAACACAAATTATTCCTTCTGCACTAGCTACGTGAGCTAGAGCTGGTCCATGTACTATATCGCCTATAGCATATACGCCTGGCACATTGGTTTGGTAATAATCATCTACGATAACTTTACCCTTTTCTGTTTTTACACCCAGACCTTCTAGTCCAATATTTTCTAAATTTGTTTCAATTCCAACTGCAGATAAAACAATATCACATTCGATGGTTTCCATTCCTTTTGCAGTTTTTACGCTCACTTTACAGCCAGCACCTTTTATATCTACTGCCTCCACAGAACTATTGGTCATAATAGTCATGCCTTTTTTCTTGTAGATTTTTTCAAGCTCTTTCGAAACGTCTATATCCTCATTAGGAACGATGTTAGGCATAAACTCCACAACCGTTACTTCTGTTCCCATAGCCGTGTAGAAATAAGCGAACTCCATTCCTATAGCTCCACTTCCCACTACGACCATTTTTTTAGGTTGAGTTGGTAACACCATTGCTTCATGATAACCTACTATTTTTTTACCATCTATTGGTAAATTTGGTAATTGTCGCTCACGGGCACCAGTTGCAAGGATCACGTGTTTAGCAGAATGGGTTTCTTTCTTACCTTCATTATCCACGCTTACTTGGCCTTTGGCTATTAGCTTACCGAAACCTGTTAGAATTTCAATTTTATTCTTTTTCATCAAGAACTGTATGCCCTTGCTCATGCCGTCTGCCACTCCACGACTACGTTTTATAACTGCACCAAAATCGTGTTTTGCCTCAGTCACAGAGATTCCGTAGTCACTTGCGTGATTTATATATTCAATTACTTGAGCCGATTTTAATAATGCTTTGGTTGGAATACATCCCCAGTTAAGGCATACCCCGCCAAGCTCCGATTTTTCTACCACCGCTACTTTATGTCCAAGTTGTGCCGCACGAATGGCTGCTACATATCCACCTGGGCCACTTCCGATTACTATTACGTCAAAATTCATAAGTTTGTTCTTTGCGGTGCAAAGAAAGGAATTTTTTCTGTAGGAACATTCCTTTGTATAACGAGTATCTCATTAAAATCTCACTCTTTATTCATTGGCAACACGATTAACTACTCCTATTTCCAAGGGTCTGTACAGAAAACCGTCAACTAAACTAACTGATTTTTCGTAGACTTAAAATTAGCTTTAAATTTGCACCCAATGGGAAGAGCATTCGAATTTAGAAAAGCACGTAAGATGAAACGCTGGGGTAAAATGGCGGTAACCTTTACGCGTATAGGCAAAGAAATAGCAATGGCCGTGAAAGAAGGCGGTCCAGACCCAGACAACAACTCCAGACTGCGCATGGCTATGAAAAACGCCAAGTCTGAAAATATGCCTAAAGACAGAGTAGATGCCGCAATTAAAAAAGCATCTGACAAAGACAGTAGCTCCTATGAGGAAATTCTGTACGAGGCAAAAGGTCCTTTTGGTTTGAGTCTAATGATTGAAACCGCTACCGATAATATCAATAGAACAGTGGCAAACATGCGCGCTATCTTGAGCAGAAATGGAGGAGAACTAGGCACCAGTGGATCGCAGGAATTTAACTTCGATCGTAAATGTATTTTTAAGGTCAACCTTGGAGAACTAAACATGGAAGATGCGGAGCTTGAGTTAATAGACTTTGGGCTAGATGAAATAGAGCAAGTAGAAGACGAAACGTTGATTTATACTGCTTTCACCGATTACGGCAATATGCAAAAGGGACTTGAAAGTATTGGTATGGAGATAGACTCTGTAGATATTGAACGAATACCACACAATACACTTGAACTTAATGAAGCTCAAAAAGAAGAAGTAAATAAACTCATCGAGAAGCTGGAAGATGATGAAGATGTACAGAACATTTTTCATAACGCCGTGCTCTAAATTTTGAAAAAGATATGCTTCTTTAATAGTTCCAATTTTTGGGGCGGTGGCGAAAAGCTTCATCTTGAAAATGCAAAAGCATTCAGATCAAAAGGGTATAGTGTGACGATAGCAGCTCATCCCTTTTCTCCTTTGTGGGTACGCGGGCAAGAAGCTGGTTTTAATCTCTTTCCAATAGAAGTCAAAAGCCTATCGTTCCTCAACCTTTTCAAACTCCTTGCACTTAAGCGGTATTTCCAAAAAGAAGAAATAGATACTGTCATTTTTACGACTTCCCAAGATGCTAAAATAGCGAGTATAGCAGGACAAATGGCACATCTTGCACGTAGAGTATACCTGCGTGGTTTAGCAACGCCCATTAAAAATAGTATCGTAAATAGATATTGTTTAGGTAAAGCAACAACGCACATCATTGCTAATTCTGAAGAGACCAAGCGCACGATTTTACATTACTTACATTCTACGTTAAATGCCGCACAAATACCAGTCATTTACCATGGATTGGATTCAACTATTTTAAACAATACCCATGAAATCTTGCCGCAAATTAAAAAACGTGGCAAAGGAGTGATACTAGGGAACGCAGGTAGGCTAACCCTGCAAAAGGGCCAAAAACACCTTATACAAGTTGCTAAAAAAATAAAGGAGCAAGGTTTAGAATTTACGCTTTTTATTGCGGGAACTGGTGAATTGCAAGACGAGTTACAACAATGTATAAAAGACGGAAAGCTTGAAAATGAAGTAGTATTACTTGGCTTTGTGGCAGATATGGACGTCTTTATGCAAAGTATCGACATTTTTGTTTTAGGTTCGAGTTGGGAAGGTTTTGGCTTTGTATTAGTAGAAGCTATGGCAAAAGAAAAACCAGTAGTTGCTTTTGATATCACCAGTAATCCTGAAATAATTACCAATGGGCAAACAGGACTGCTTGCACAGCATCTAGATATAGATGACTTCTCCAACAAGCTAGCTCAACTTATTCGAGACGCTAGTATGCGACAGCATATGGGAGCTGCTGCAAAACAAAGCGTCATGGATCGTTTTATGATGACTGATAGAATTACAGAACTAGAGCATTATTTACTTAATCATTAGAAAAAATACATCCTTTCCCTTTTCACAAAAAAGATAACCTTTGCAACTCAGGTAAGAAACATGCTATTAATACACGATATACGCGCAGACAAAGAAGGAATAATCGCTCGATTAGCCAAACGAGGTAAGGATTTTACCGACCTTGTAAATCAGGCATTAACCTTAGATGACAAACGTAAATCAACCCAAGTAGAGCTTGATACTATCTTGGCGGAGAGCAATAAAATCGCCAAAGAAATAGGACAACTTTATGCCGCAAAGAAAATGGAGGAAGCCAACGCTATGAAGGCTAAAACCATTGTCTTAAAAGAGCAAAGCAGCACGCTAAGCGAACAGCTTAAAAGTGTAGAAGCAGACTTACTTGAGGTACTTTACCAAATACCTAATGCACCGGGAGCAGCTGTTCCCGCTGGAAAAAGTGAAGCAGACAACAAAATTATTTTTGAACACGGGGAGAAACCAAAACTGACACAAAATCTTCCGCACTGGGAGCTTTGTGAGAAATATAATCTGATTGACTTTGAACTGGGTGTGAAAATAACAGGCGCAGGGTTTCCTGTATACAGAGGTAAAGGTGCAAGACTTCAACGAGCGCTTATTAATTGGTTTTTAGATAGAGGGCGCGATGCTGGTTACGAAGAAATACAACCACCTATATTGGTGAACGAAGCCAGTGGAATTGGTACAGGTCAGCTGCCTGATAAAGAAGGCCAGATGTATCACATGCAAATAGATAATCTGTATGCCATACCTACCGCAGAGGTGCCCATCACCAATATTTACAGAGATGTAATACTAAAAGAAAGCGATTTCCCTGTGAAAAACTGTGGCCATACGCCGTGTTTCAGACGTGAGGCGGGTAGCTACGGAAAAGACGTACGAGGTTTAAATAGATTGCATCAGTTTGATAAAGTAGAAATAGTACAATTGGCAAATCCTGCTAACTCATACCAAAAGTTGGAAGAAATGAGTAGCTACGTGCAAGGATTACTAAAAGACCTGGGCCTGCAATATAGAGTACTACTACTGTGCGGTGGCGACACTGGTTTTGCAAGTGCGATGACGTATGATATGGAAGTTTGGAGTGCTGCACAAGAGCGTTGGTTAGAAGTAAGCTCGGTGTCTAACTTTGAGACTTTTCAAGCCAATAGACTCAAGCTACGCTATAAAACGACCGAAGGTAAAAACGAATATGCACACACGTTGAATGGAAGTGCTTTGGCTCTGCCACGTATCGTAGCAAGTATTTTAGAAAACTTTCAAACTCCTGAAGGGATAATCGTTCCCGAAGTATTGAGACCTTATTGTGGTTTTGATGTGATAAACTAACACCTTCATATTTTTACGATGATCATTAATTGACCATTATTTCGTTTAATTGCAACACAAAATAATCGGTACAAAAAATGAAAAACGTAGTTTTAACCCTCCTTTTAATTGCTGGCAGCTATTACAGCCAGGCTCAAACACCAAGCTTTATTGGACATTGGAAATTTTCAGCTGTGTATGAAGCCGAAGAAATGGATTCCACCAGCAAAGAAATGGTAGCCCTATTTTTCAAAGATTTGGCATTTGTTTTTAATGAAGATAAAACATGTTCTTTACAAATGATGGGCAAGTTAGAAGCAGCTAAGTGGAAATTGAAAGATGCCAAAACAAACAGTATAGAAGTACAGCCTGAAAAGGGCAAGGCAGCAATCATTAAAACCATTTCTTTAAAGGAAGATGAATGGATAATAGGTTTTGCAACCGGAAATTTTGTACTGGTAAGGGTAAAAGAATGATTTTCATTAGCAGGCGAAAGCACCCTTTACTCTTTTTAAAAACGCCTTACTTACCATTCTACAATCACTTCATCCCTTTTAACTTATCCTCCAGCTGATTCATTTCATCTCGTAATCTAGCAGCTTCCATAAAGTCCATTTCTTTGGCTGCTTTTAACATTTGTGTTTTAGTGTTTTCAATTGCCTTTTTAACACCATCTGCACTCATGTATTGCATCACAGGATCTGCGGCTATACTCATTTCGTTATCGCGTCGTTGGTACGGATTCGTCACCCGTTCTAAAGCTGATTTATCTTTATGATCAAAAACAGATTCTGTACTTCTGATACTGGTTTGAGGAGTGATGCCATGTTCCTCGTTGTATTTCATTTGTACAAGTCGTCTACGCTCGGTTTCCTCTATGGTACGTCGCATGCTTTCTGTTATTTTATCCGCATACATTATTACCTTCCCATTTACATTCCGAGCAGCTCGCCCTACGGTTTGCACTAAACTTCTTTCGCTTCGCAAAAAGCCCTCCTTATCCGCATCCAAAATTGCGACTAAACTCACTTCTGGTAAGTCCAAACCTTCTCGTAATAAATTCACCCCAATAAGCACATCAATGTCCCCTGCTCGCAACCTGTCCAGTATTTCTACCCTATCGAGTGTTTTTACTTCCGAGTGAATGTAGGTCGCCGATATTCCCAAATTTCGAATGTATTTATCCAATTCTTCCGCCATCCGTTTCGTAAGAGTTGTTACTAGAACACGATCACCCATTTGTATGCGTTCATCTATTTGTTCAAGTAAATCGTCTACTTGATTTACGCAAGGCCTCACTTCTATTACGGGATCAAGCAGTCCTGTCGGACGTATTACTTGTTCTACTATCACACCCTCACTTTTGTCAATTTCATAATCTGCGGGCGTAGCGCTTACATATACTACTTGGTTGGTTACAGATTCAAATTCATCAAACTTAAGTGGCCTATTATCCATAGCGGCAGGCAGTCTGAATCCATAATCTACTAGGTTCACTTTCCTACTTCTATCTCCCCCGTACATAGCCCTAACTTGGGGTAAAGTCACATGACTTTCATCCACGATCATCAGAAAATCATCCGGGAAATAATCTATAAGACAGAATGGTCTTTGTCCTTGCTCTCTCCCGTCCATATATCTACTGTAGTTTTCTATACCACTGCAATAACCCAATTCACGCATCATTTCCAAATCAAACTCAGTCCGTTCTTGGAGCCGTTTTGCTTCTAATGATTTTCCTATATTCTTAAAATATTCAACTTGCGCCACCATGTCATCTTGTATATGAATAATGGCTTGATTCAGTCTATCTTTAGGCGTTACAAAAAGTTGAGCCGGGAAAATTGCTGCGTTTTCCATCACATCTATGCGCTGCCCCGTCATAGGGTCTATAGTTTCGATATCTTCTATTTCATTCCCAAAAAACCCAATTCGCAAGGCTACATCATCATAAGCTAAAAACACATCTACCGTATCTCCTTTTACCCTAAAGGTCCCTCTTTTAAAATCTGCAGTAGTCCTGGAATAAAGACTTGAAACCAATGCCTGTAAAAGTGTATTCCTCGCTATTTTTTGTCCGCGTTCTATGCGTATAATATTATCCTCAAAGTCGTTTGGGTTTCCCGCACCGTAAATACAACTTACCGATGCAACCACAATCACATCTCTTCGGCCGCTTTGCAAAGCCGAGCTGGTTTGCAAACGCATTTTTTCTATCTCCTCATTGATATTTAAATCTTTTTCAATGTAGGTATTACTGCTAGGTATAAATGCTTCTGGCTGATAGTAATCATAGTACGACACAAAATATTGTACCGAATTATTGGGGAAAAAGTGCTTGAATTCGCCATACAACTGCGCAACCAATGTTTTATTATGACTTACAATTAAGGTTGGTTTTTGTGTTTGTTGTATAACATTTGCCATGGTAAAGGTTTTACCGCTGCCTGTTACCCCTAAGAGGGTTTGAGCGGGCAGTCCTTCATTCACCCCCTGCACAAGTTTTTTTATAGCAGCAGGCTGATCTCCTGTCGGCTGAAAAGGGGATTTTAATTCAAATGGCATAGCTGCAAAGGTACATTTTTAGTTACTCGGAAGATTATGCCCATAAAGTATATTAAATAAAACGTAATGGTTATTACTACACCACTATCCCTTACCAAATCTTAGCATCGTGTTAAGATGTATAACAGTCCACACTTTGTACATTTTCAGATTAATACTTAGTCTAAAAACACCTCTTCTGTGGTCTTACTTCCACCCAAAAGCATACTGTACATTTTCCCCTTGTAATTCAACTGCACCATATTTTTTTGATTAGGGAAAACCATCTGTAATAGCGTACTCGCCACCGTTACTGATTTTAATTTTCGTTTGTAGTTTATCGGTTTGAAATGAATCACTACTTCAGCAAATGTCACCTCCACTACATCTACCTCTAAGAGCTGCTTTTGCTGATTGAATAAGAGAGATGTGTTCTTGTTTATATACTTGTTTAATAGTACTTTATGCTCTTCTGTTGAAGTGCTTTCTAACTTAATTATAGCGCCTGAAAAAGAAGTGAGTACTCCTTCTAGGTGCTCCGTGTCTGTTCGCCAAGACACTTCAAATTGATTATTTTTTTCATTAAACGTAAGATTCATCCATGAGGTATGAAAGTCGTGCAGAGGAACGAGTACAGAGCAGAGTAATGATACAATAAAATAGTACATATAATGCTCACAAATATAAGGGCTTATAACGGAGAACGGCATATCCTAAGTGGCAAAACCCAAACCTTAAGCGTGGGTTTAAATCCGGTATAAATTTACCTCAACGAGGCTTCTCTCTATTCGGTATGTTTTTAGGAAACAAAAAACATAAACTAATCCTTCCATGGGAATTTCAGGTATAATAAATTACTTTTGACCAAGTTACAAATGCATCGACTTTTCAGCATATTAATTTTTTGTACAGCCTTAGTGTGTAAAGCGCAAATCTTTGATAATTGCATAGATGAAAACCGGGTAAATCCTTACTACCAATGCAACAACTCTGAGTTTTATCCAGTTTGCGGGTGCAATAATGTAACCTACAGAAATAATTGCGAAATGACCAATGTAGCTGGACTAAATACAAACCAAAGCACCTACACAGGTGTATGTCAAAATGATTTATTCTTTGCTTTCATTTCACCCAATCCCGTGCGGAATAATTTGACATTGGCAATACAACTTGCAAACCAAGTTTCAGGCAACGGAACACTTCAGATAGTCAATAATTTCGGGAATGTCGTATTTACAGAATTACTGAATTCACTCAGCTTTCTTCCATTTCAACGAACATACGATGTTAGCTACTTGGAGCCTGGATTATACCTCATGGTTATTCAAGTTCAAGGAGTTTACACCGTTAAGAAATTTATAAAACACAATTATTAATGAGATTACACACCATACATACCGGAAATTTTATGCTAGACGGCGGGGCCATGTTCGGCACTGTACCCAAAAGTATGTGGCAACATATAAATCCTGCCGATGAAAACAATATGTGCAATTGGGCAATGAGATGTCTCTTGGTAGAAGATGGCAACCGTTTGATCCTAATTGACAATGGCATGGGCGAAAAACAAAGTGAAAAATTCTTTGGATATTACTACCTAAATGGTCTTCATTCGCTTAAAAAATCACTAAATGACGCAGGTGTAGATTTTGGAGATATTACAGATGTAGTGCTAACCCACCTGCATTTTGATCACTGCGGCGGTAGCGTAAAATGGAATCCGATGAAAGATGCCTATGAACTCACGTTCCCTAAGGCCAACTACTGGGTTCATCCTGCACACTGGGAGCATGCTATTCATCCTAATCCACGCGAAAAAGCATC
>CAMDCQ010000059.1 GCA_945890595.1 Chitinophaga pinensis | reverse complement strand
AAACACACGAAAATCACCCACGGTAGAATGCCTGTAAATTGCCTGAGAATTGTAGTACAACAGGATAATACTTTGATCATCGTTAAAATGATAATCATCAAAACTTACTTTTTGTCCTCTAAACACATCTTTCGCATTGATGACTTCTTTCAGTTTAGTTCCAGCCACATAATCGTATTCATTGATTACGCTAAAACCCTCTGCATTTGCTTCTTGAATACTGTATGACTTCCCTTCTTTCATACTCACAAATCCACTTATGGTTTTAGGGTAAAACGTGCCACTCGCCCAAATATCAGTTAATTCGATAGTGCGTTTTTGGCTGTATGTAAAAAGTGTACAGCTAATTGCTAGTAAAAAAAACGTGTTTCTCATTCTTGCTATAAATTTGCTTCAATAATAACCTAATTTATAAAAATGGAATGGATAGCTGCACTTAAAAAATTACTGGGCGAAGACATCATTAGCAGTGATTCTGATGTGCTTAAAAACTACGCAAGTGATTATACGGAAGATTTCGTTTTTTTACCGCATGCTGTGGCTACCCCTCGAACCACAGCCCAGGTTTCAGCCGTTTTGGCATTTTGTAATGAACATAAAATACCGGTAACTCCCCGTGGTGCAGGCACAGGATTAAGTGGCGGTAGTTTGCCCGTAATGGGAGGTGTGTCGCTGTCTATGGAACATTTCAACAAGATACTGGAGATAGACGAGCAAAATTTTCAAGCGACGGTAGAATGTGGTGTGGTGAATGAGGCATTTCAACAAGCGGTTAAAGAAAAAGGCTTGTTTTATCCTCCCGACCCTGCCAGTAAAGGAAGTTGCTTTTTGGGTGGCAATATTGCGCACAGCAGCGGCGGTCCCAAAGCACTGAAATACGGAACCACCAAAGATTATGTATTGAACTTAGAAATCGTATTGGCCAATGGAGAGATTATGTGGACAGGTGCCAATACCTTAAAAAACAGCACGGGTTATAACCTAACACAACTGATGATTGGAAGCGAAGGAACCTTAGCCGTAGTAACCAAAATTGTATTTAAGCTGCTTCCCTTGCCTCAGCACAACTTGCTTATGCTGGCCAAGTTTACCAGCATAGACGACGCATGCAAAGCGGTTCCTGAACTATTTATCAAAGGCTTAAGCCCAAGTGCGCTAGAACTTATGGAAACCTCTGGAGTGCAAATGGTGGTGGACCACACACCTGATCTGCAATTTCCCATCGAAGAAAATACGAAAGCCTATCTGCTTATTGAAGTAGACGGAAACGATATGGACCAACTCTTTATCGCATGCGAAGGCATCAACGAAGTACTAGAAGCAAACCACGTACTTGAAGTACAATTTGCAGACACCTCGGAGCAAAAAGAAAAGCTCTGGAAAATAAGACGCACCATAGGCGAAATGGTAAAAATACACAGTACGTATAAGGAAGAAGATGCCGTAGTGCAACGTGCGAGTTTGCCTGCGCTCATGAAAGGTGTAAAAGAGCTAGGAGAAGCATACGGTTTTGACAGCGTATGCTACGGGCACGCCGGCGATGGAAACTTGCATATTAACATCTTAAAAGGCGACATGACGGCCGAAAAATGGAATGGTCCGCATCTGGAAGAAGGCATACGCAAGATTTTTAGACTTTGTAAAAGTCTGGGAGGCACTATAAGCGGCGAGCATGGAATTGGCTGGGTACAGAAAAAGTATTTGAATGAAGTACTAGACCCAATTCACATCGAACTCATGAAAGGGATTAAAAATGTATTTGACCCCCATGGGATATTAAATCCCCATAAAATATGGGAAGACTAGGTTGAGTCTAAAACAGATACCCCAAGACTATAATACACCCAAACGTGCGGTAATGACTTACGTTCTTATTGAGGAATGTGATGTTATTAAGCAATTGAAAATCGGATTCTACATAGACCTTATTAAACGGAAAATTACGTTCGTCTTTTCCCAGTCTAACCGCGAAACCTACATTTTGAACGATGTTACTACTGGAATATGCGCCTGAAAAAGCAGGCTCTAACGTAGTACTTTCTTGCTCGTCAAACGAATTCGAACGTCTTTTTGTGCTCGTACCGTTAGCCTGCACGCCGTAACCGATGAGTTCTTCTACGCCTAACCTGTAATGCACAAAAAATTGATTATCGGTAGGAGTGCTCAAACGCAGTCCAGCACGTAACCCTACCAATGAAGCACTTACATCGTAGTAATCGTAATAAGTATAATTGGTATCGTTGCTCGTTGCGCTTCTATAGGTATTGCTGTACCAATAATCTGTGCCTTGGAGGATGGATAAATCGATAAACATTTGTTTACGGGGTGTTGTAAAGCCCATTCCGTAATCGCTAAAAACCCTATTTAAGGTGGTGTTGTGTTCTGCATCTCGATTATTGGGGTTTTCAAAAATTGACTTGATAACACTCGAAGGTACACGCTGGCTATTGTTGTAATTAAAACCCAAGGTAGCACTATACGGTTTTGTTTGAGCACTTGAAGCAAATGTACATACCATCCAACATAGGATTAGGATCGTTTTTTTCATTGCTTAGTTGGTTTTAAATTTGCTCCAATACGTGTCTATTAGATAGATCATAGCAGCCATGCTGGCACCGCCCAGTTCTAACTCACGTTGATTTACATTTTCAAACACGTCGTCAATGCTGTGATGGTAATCAAAATAACGCTGTGGATCTGGGTAAAGCCCCAACAGCATGATATCTTCATTCACTCTGTTTTCTTCATTTTTGAGTGGCCCGATATCTACTCCGCCGTATCCGGGTTTAAAGTAATGTAATCCGTAAGGATCCAATAACGATTGCCATTGTTGGATTACCGCCAGTTGCGCTTCTTTACCATCTATACTAAAACCTCGTGGAGAAAACCCACCTCTGTCACTTTCTAGCGCACAAATGTGATTTTCACCCGCTAATTTAGCATTTGCCGCATACGTTTTTCCACCCATATTGCCGTTTTCTTCGTTCATGTACAACACCATTCGGATGGTGTTTTTGGGTTTGATGTTCAGTGCATTAAACAAACGAAGCACTTCCATACATTGTACCACTCCTGCCCCATCGTCGTGGGCGCCTTCGCCCAAATCCCAACTGTCGATATGTGCTCCAAAAACTATGATTTGTTCTGGATTCTCCGTGCCTTTTATTTCGGCTACCAGATTACTGGTTTTTACGGAATCGGCAGCGGTGTAACAATTGAAATTCAGGGTAGCTTCCATGGTTCCGTACAACTGAAGATACTCATGCAGCATATCTGCATCTGACGTACTTATAGCGGCAGCTGGAATTTGAGTTACACCTTTTTTATACGACATGCTTCCTGCGTGTGCATGCTCATCGGTAAGTGTGGTCATCGATCTAACCAACACACCAATGGCACCGTAGCTTGCCGACTCTGATGCACCTGCATAGCGTTGCGAAACACAAGCACCGTAAGCATCAAAGGTACTAATTTGCGTTTTGTCCATAGGTCCGTTAAGAAACACTATTTTACCTCGCAGTTCATTTTCGGTGAATTTAGCCAACTCGGCGATACTCCCAACCTCGACTACGGGAGCGGTAAGAGGACCATTCGTACCCACACTTCCGCCTAAGGCCGTAGCATATAATTTATGTTTTTCTAGCTTCGATTTAGCATGACTTTTTTGTGGAGATGGCGAAATCTGCTGCACACTTACCGACTCTATATCACCTCTAACCCAACGAACAGCTGTTACTTCTTGCTTGTACACCTTGCTTACTTGGTAATCCGAAACTTCTTGTTGCGCCCAATTCACTGCTTGATCTGCTTGTGGCGACCCTGTTAACCGATGACCAATTGACTTACACAACACATTTAAGTTCAAATAACTCTCCCCTTTCAAAAGTGCTTCATCAAAAATATTGCGGATGGTGAGCGAATCATTGCTTGTATATGCCGGCTGCTGTCCAAATGAATGGATACTCCCAGTTATGATAAGAAGCAGAACTATTTTTTTTCTCATTTTAATTTTACAAATCCTTTTGACAAGACAATAAGCGATAGTGCTAAAAGCAAATGGCTGATATCGCTAGGTTTCAAGCCTAATCCTTGTGGCATAGCTTTAAAAATAACGGCAGAAACCAATATGATTCCTATGCCAACAAGTATGGTTTTATGTGCAGCTGTATTTTGCTTTACATTTTTAATAAACAAGAACCCGCTTATCAGCAACATTTCAATTATACCGTAGGTCATCACGGGTCTAAAACCAAGTCTCGTCCCCGGATAAAGCACATTGAGGTACACCATCCATACACTCGCGAGCACCAAGATAGCATTGTGCACATGCTTAATCTGGCCGCTATCAAGCCATCCAAAGTGATGTAAGGTGCCGCGTGCAAAAAAGTAAAAACTAAGCAAGTTAATAACTCTTGAGCAAAACAATAAAATAGCTTGTGTTTGAAGCGGTAAGATTTCCAAATGGCCAAATGCACCTATTAATGAAGACACTGCGGTTGTGGTTAAAAACCACGCAAAGTCGTGTGCAAGCTTTGGCTTATGCATAAAATACACTGCGGCTCCCACCACAAAAATCAGAACATTGGAATAGAAACTAAGCCACATTATTGCGGGCAATAATAGTTATTTAGCGTCATCTTTAAACGAAAATATTACGGCCAAAATCCGTTTCAAAAGGATAAACAAGCGGCTTCTTCTCTCGCTTCATCGTTTAGTTGAATAAACCTGATGCAAGCACTATTTCGCTGAGCGCTACTGGTTTCCCTTTGGTGTAATCAAAACAAACCAACGCTGTTCTAATTTCTGCCATGGGTTTGTTTTTAGTGAGATTGGTGAATTTGTAAAAGATATTAAACGAAGATCCGCCTTCTGTGTGCGCGGCAACATCTATAAGCACTTCATCGTTTAGATGCCCTTCTCCTTTGAAGGTTATAGCAGCGTCTGCTTGAATCAGCGAGGTTCCTCCAAAATCTAATTCCGTAAAACCATATTGAGCGAAATAGGCCATTCGTGCCTCTTGTGCAAACGCTAAAAACTGCTGATTAGCGAGATGATTACCGTAATTTAAATCGGTAACACGTACCTTCATGGTAATGCTAAAATGCCATTCCTTAGGCATGTCTATTTTCATTCTGGCCATTGGGGTCCGTAAGCTGGGTGTTTTCCTTTAAATTGACTAAAATACTTTTTTAACTCGATAACGGTTTCATCCACTCCCTGCGTTATGTAAAATGGTTCATCAAATACCACTCGTTTGGTTCCGTAATCAAAGGCAACGGTTACGATTGGAATATTCGCTTTTGTCGCAATATGGTAAAAGCCCGTTTTCCATTTTGGATTGTACTTACGCGTTCCTTCTGGGGTTATGGTCGTTACGAACGTGTCGTTCGTGTTGTATACATTTACCAGCGAATCCACAAAATTGGTATTCTTACTGCGCTCTACCGGAAAGCCACCTAAACCTCTGAAAAAATAACCCAGAGGCCAAACGAATAATTCTTTTTTTGCCAAATACTTGGGATCAAAACCATCGGTGTATCTGCGAAAAAGCACGCCTATCAAAAAATCCCAATTGCTGGTGTGTGGTGCCACTACGATTAAGTATTTTGGAATCGTTGGAATAGGCCCAACTACTTTCCAGCCCCAAACGACTTCAAAAAGCCATTTTGCTATTTTCTTAAACATGGGTTAATGCCTCTAATGCGTCAAACTTAGCAATGATTTCTTCGGCGATCGTTTCTGGTTTTCCCGTAGTTGAATTAAGCAATACAAAAGTTACTTCGGCACTGCTGCATACGATATCTGAAGCCAAATCTCTTATTTCTTGGGTTACAACCATGCTCTTGTTATGGTAAATTACATTCGTAATTTTGATGAGCACATCTTGGTTGGGAACCAATGATTTTTTGTAGGAAATATTGATGTTCACTACAATAAAAAGCAGGTTTCTACTTTCAAAAAACTTTTCGAGAAGAGCTGGCTCTAAAAACTCCCAACGCGCTTCTTCCAAAAGTTCTAAATAACGGGCATTATTTACATGACCGTAGGCATCGCAATGATATCCGCGTATTTTTAAGGTGGTTCCATTCACAATGCAAATGTGCTAAAATTTAACGTATCTAGAAATAGAAGAAACGAAGCTTATTTCTTTGGCGTAACCCTTTCCTTTGATTATCGGACGATTTAGGCTTTGCTTAATTTCAGCGGGGCATAACCAAAAAATTAATTTACTTTGAGCCACCTATCTACAAACATTTAAAAAAGGATAGTGTTAAGCATATATGGGTATATTAATAGCAGGAGGTTCTGGTCTTATAGGTTCTGAATTAACAACGTACTTAAAAGCGCAGGGATACCAAGTACACATACTTACCCGAGGCGCTACCAATGAGTCAAAATTCCTTTATAACTGGGATATTGCTAAAGACTATATTGACCCAAAAGCATTTGACGGCATCACAACCGTAATCAATCTAGCCGGCAGTCTCATCATTGGTGGCCGATGGACAACCAAACGCAAAAAAGACCTTACCAGCTCGCGTGTAGACTCCTCTCAATTATTAACCCACTATTTAAACAGCCAGTCAACCCAGGTTACCCAGTATATACAAGGCAGCGCTATGGGATATTACGGCGATTGTAAGGATACCGTTATCACCGAAGCGACTCCTGCTGGCGACGATTTTATGGCTCATTTGTGTGTAGCTTGGGAAAAACCCTCGCTAGAACTCAATCCCAGCATAGAAAGAAGCGTGATACGCATCGGGCTTTATTTAAGTAGAAATGGTGGTGTTTATAAAAGCTTAGGTTTATTGGCTAAATTTTATGCCGCATCCGCCTTTGGCGATGGTACGATGTGGGCCAACTATACACACCGTGATGAGTTAAATGAATTCATTCTGGCCTTAATCAAAAAAGAAATACCTGCAGATGTGTATAATGTAGTGGGTGAAAATGCCTTTATGATGGATGATTTTATTTCAGGCATAGCCAAAAACGAAAATCGAAGCGTAATTCTCCCTCACATTCCTGCTTTTCTCTTAAAATGGGTATTGGGTGAAGCATCGGCTACCCTACTTAATAGTTATCGCATCACTTCGCCTAAAATGGCACAACACAAGCTCCATAAGTACCATAACCTTAAAGACGCACTCAACGCTTTATGAATTTAGCAATACATTGGTTTAGGAGAGACCTCCGATTAGAAGATAATGCGGCGCTTTACTACGCACTTAAAAGCGGCTTCTCTGTTCAACCTATTTTCATTTTTGATATCGAAATACTGAACAAACTCGAAGATAAAGCGGATGCGCGCGTTACGTTTATTCACCAAGAACTTAGTCGACTTAAGCAAGAATTACAAGACTTAGGGAGTGACTTGCTGGTGTACTATGGAAACCCAATAGAGCTCTGGCCGTCTATACTAGAAGAATTGCAACCGAGTGCAGTTTATACAAATCGTGACTACGAGCCCTATGCCAACAAACGAGATGCGGAGGTCGCTAACATTTTGTTAAATAGCACTATTCCATTCCATACCTACAAAGACCATGTCATCTTTGAAATGGATGAAGTAGTTAAAGACGACGGCAGTCCTTATGTGGTTTTTACGCCGTACAGTCGTAAGTGGAAAGCTACGTTAACACCCTATCAACTCAAACCATATCCTACCGAAAAATACTTCAGCGCTTTTCACAAAAGGACTCCCACTCCACTTATATCGCTAGCCGAAATGGGATTCCAAAAACGAGCGATTGCATTTCCACCAAAGACTACAACACTGAGTGTTATCAAAAATTACGAAGCACATCGCGACTTTCCTGCAATCGCAGGCACTTCCAGACTTTCGTTGCATTTGAGATTTGGCACAGTGAGCATCCGAGATAAAGCAGCCAAAGGACAAAAAACGAGTGAAAAATGGCTTAATGAGTTGATTTGGCGGGATTTTTACGCACACATCTTACATCACTTTCCGCACACGGCACAGGGTAGTTTTAAACCGCAGTACGACCAAATTAAGTGGAGTACCAATGAAGAACATTTTAAAGCATGGTGTGCAGGTAAAACAGGTTATGGCTTGGTAGACGCAGGAATGCGGGAACTCAATACTACTGGTTTTATGCACAACAGGGTGCGTATGGTTGTTGCTAGTTTTTTAACCAAGCATTTATTACTCGACTGGCGGTGGGGCGAAGCTTATTTTGCCAAAAAACTCCTTGATTTTGATCTAGCTAGTAATAACGGAGGTTGGCAATGGGCCGCAGGAAGTGGCGTTGATGCTGCACCGTATTTCCGTATTTTTAATCCATATACCCAAATTGAGCGTTTTGACTCGAAGCATGCGTATATTAAAAAATGGATTCCGGAATGGGGCACTTCTGCATACCCTAAAGAAATTGTAGATCATAAAACGGCCAGAGAATTATGTTTGGCGACCTATAAATCTGGACTAGAACCCAAGTAATCTGACGAGGTCTTGTTTGCCCTTATTTTTTTGCCCAAATATTGTATTTTAAGATGCAGTAAATGGCGCGAAGACCGTCCTTCCATCCTATTTTTTTGCCGTCTTCATAGGTACGGCCGTAGTAGGATATCCCAATTTCATAAATACGAATGCCGGGTATTCGAGCGATTTTAGCTGTTACTTCTGGCTCAAAACCAAAACGATTTTCTTTGAGATGTAGGCCCTTTATAATATCTGCCCTGAAGAGTTTATAACAGGTTTCCATATCGGTCAGGTTTAAATTGGTGAGGACGTTGCTCATTAACGTCAGAATACCATTCCCGATACTGTGCCAAAAGAACAAAATACGATGAGGCTTCCCTCCCATAAATCGAGACCCGTAAACTACATCAGCGTGCCCGTCAAGAATAGGTTTTAACAACTCATTATACTCAAGGGGGTCGTACTCTAAATCAGCATCTTGTATAATTACCAAATCACCTGTCGCCTCCTTAATGCCGGTATGCAGTGCAGCCCCTTTCCCTTTATTTACGGCATGGTTAAAAAGTGATATTTTTAGATCTTGGTTTTGCGCTTGATAGGCTTGCAGCCTTGCCCACGAATTATCGCTCGAAAAATCGTTGACCATTACCACCTCTTTTTCGAGGCCGCCGATAAGTTGAACTTGTTTTATCTTGTCCAGAATAAGGTGTATTGTTTTTTCCTCGTTGTACACAGGAATAATAATGGACAAAACTTTTGGATGCATGCAAGTGCAATATTAAAAGAAAATACAGATAGAATTAAGAATGCATTATTTATTCGATCGCCTCGCCTTCAGAAACCCCGATTTTTTCCGCTAAACCCATTTCAGAGTATTCTGACCAAACGTTATACTTATCCTCGCTTGAAGCTAAAATAAATACCTTTGCCGCCATGGAATTGCAACAAACTACTTCTGGAGAATACACCTTATACATACCCAGTATGGATGAAACTTATCACAGTAGAAATGGCGCAATTTCTGAAGCCAAGCATGTTTTCCTTCAAGAAGGAATGGACCGCACCAAAGGCAATATCCGTATTTTAGAAGTGGGTTTTGGAACAGGCCTAAACGCATTACTCACTGCACAACACGCCATAAAATCCGAGAGAAAGGTTTTCTACCACACGCTCGAACCTTTTCAAGTACCATTTGATCTCATCGCACAAATAGGTTATGGTACCTTACAAGAAGACGAGCTTCTTTTCAATGAAATACACCAAGCAGAATGGGAACAGAAAGTGGCCGTAAATAGTCACTTTACCCTGCATAAGACCAATCAAAAATTAGAATATGTAGCACTCGAAAATGAAGCGTATGATGTAGTCTATTTTGATGCATTTGCACCTAAGAAGCAACCCGAACTTTGGAATGAGACACTTTTTACCAAATTATTTAACGCAACCAAACCAGGAGGCGTGTTATCCACGTATTCCGCAGCTGGTCAACTGAAGCGAGACTTAAAAGCAGCAGGATATTCAATTGAAAATCCACCAGGTGCTAACGGTAAGCGAGAAATGACGGTTGCCCTAAAGCCCATTTAGGTAGCCGCTTCCTTTGTTACTCCTTAAATCCATTTTGTACCCAACATTCTATGCGGGTGATTTGCTCGTCGCTTAGTTTATTGCCACTTTTGGGCATTGCGCTTGCGCCCAATTCGTGCTTTATCGCCTTTAAAAACTTAACGTCAGATGCTGTTGCCTTTGTGGTGGCGTAATCTATAATGGTAAACCCGCCAGCTCCAGATCCATGACAATAGCTTCCTGAGCAACCTGCATTATCTAAAACTGGTTTAACGTAAGACGTGTAGGTTATATCCAAACTATCGCAAAGTGATTTTGGTTGAACCGTAATAACGATATCGTCATCCTTACAAGCCATTGCTAATGTGATTATACCGAACAGTAAAAAGGCGATTTTTTTCATGTAATGTTTATTTGTGGGGAAAAATACAACTAAAATTTAAACTGACTAATTACTATTGCAAGGTGAGTGTACCAAACACCAATTTATCGTTAAAAAATTACAATACCTTCGGAATCGAAGTATTTGCCAAAAACGTTATTTTTTTGACAGACCTAAAGCAGTTGGATACGGTTCCGAACCTTCAAAATTGTCTGTTCTTAGGAGGAGGCAGCAACGTACTTTTTACGCAGGATGTAAATGGTACTGTTATCATCAACCAAACCAAAGGAATTAGTACCGTAAAGGAAGATGATGATAGTATAGAGCTTGCCATTGCCAGTGGTGAAAACTGGCACGAACTCGTTTTGCATTGTATTGAAAATGAATATGGTGGATTAGAAAACATGAGTTTAATACCGGGCTCGGTAGGTGCTGCGCCCATGCAAAACATAGGAGCGTATGGCAAAGAAACCAAGGATTTGCTAACCTATGTAGAAGCACTTAATTTAACCACCATGCAACTGGAACGATTCACAAACAAGGAATGTGAATTTGGATACCGAGAAAGCATATTTAAAAAACACGCTAAAGGCAAGTATTTTATTACTTCTGTAGGGTTACAACTCACCAAAAGAAACCATGTGCTGAATACCAGTTATGGCGATATTGAAGCTTGGCTAGTAGAGCACGCTATTACTACTCCCACTTTACGCGATGTGAGCAATGCCGTAATCGCGATACGCCAAAGTAAATTACCAGATCCTGCCGAGTTAGGCAACAGCGGTAGTTTTTTCAAAAATCCAATCATTCATAGAGCGCATCTTAATATGCTCAAGTATGAGTTTGAAGATATCAAAAGTTTTCCGGTGAGTGAAACCTTAGTGAAAGTCCCAGCGGGATGGCTTATTGAAAAACTAGGGTGGAAAGGCCGTCGTGTTGGTTATACCGGCTGCCATGCTAAGCAAGCACTTGTTCTCGTAAATTACGGATATGCTAAAGGAAAAGATGTTTTGAAACTGGCCGAGGATATACAAGAAGACGTCTGGGAAACCTTCCAGATTACACTCGAAATGGAAGTGAATGTGCTTTAACACACCGATAAATCTTAATTCGTTGGTTTAGCCACCAAAACCCAATAGTCGAAGAAAAATTCTTTCTTCATCACCACCTTTCTATCTATAGAAAATCCACTCTTTTCTAAAAAGTGCTCGTACTCAGCTAGATTGTATTGATGAGGATGCAAAATATCGAAAGGTATAAGGGCAAATAATTTTCGGAAAAATGAAAAATTGTGAGCGTCTACCGAAAGTACTAGCTCACCTTGCTTGTCGCAAATCTCCCTTAACTTATGGAAACTAAAATCAATATCTACGAAATGATTAATGGCATTTAGACAGAAAATGGTCTTGTATTTTTTGGCAGCGGTAAAATCCTCAAAACGTTCATTTGCAAAGTCTACCGAGCTATATGACTTCTTTTTAAAAATATCTAACTCTTCATACCGAGCTAGCAAGGGATCAAGTGCTGTAATTTCCTGACCCTCAAAAAGCATAAAAATACCCGCAGGACCACACCCTATATCGATTACAGGCTCTTGAACAGTAGTTGGGCTCAAAGAAATATCATTCAGAAAAGTAGTCCAATAATCTCTTTTCCAAGCTAAATATTCACTCGATGAGCGATTTTTCAAATAACGCTTCCACCAAAAATTCTCAAAAAACTGTGCTATTTGCCAACGAAAGCGTTTCATTAATTTATCTTAACTATTCATCAAATAACGACATTAATAGTTGTTTTATCAAACACACCAGTCCCATTTGGAATACAGAAATCGCTGCTTACCAATACATCTTCTATCAACCACACCTATTTGGAATAATTTTTAATTTTAGCTGATAAACCCAAGTTGAACGGCCAGTATGCTCGTTTTTATTCATCATCATAGTCCCATTACACATTTTACCCATCATTTTTAACCCCTAATTAAAATTTAATTCAACTCTTCAATTTACTTTGCAGTATGTCTACAGAATTAAATGCCTTGAAACAAACTGCACTTTACGATAAACACGTTTCTCTTGGTGCCAAAATGGTTCCTTTTGCCGGATACGATATGCCGTTACAATACACAGGACTTGCTCCAGAGCACCATGCTGTGCGCAATAGCGTGGGAATGTTTGACGTAAGTCACATGGGTGAGTTTAGTGTAAAAGGAAACGATGCAGAAGCACTTGTATCTTGGATATGTTCTAACAGCATACGTAAGATGGTCGACATGCAAGCACAGTATAATTGCATGCCCAATAATGAAGGTGGCATTGTAGACGACCTTATTGTATACAGATGGTCTGCTACGGATTATACCTTGGTTGTAAATGCGAGTAACATTGCCAAAGATTGGGATTGGATTATGAGCCAAAAAGAGGCTAAAGGTTTTGATTGTGAGCTGGAAGATCAGTCTGATGACATTTCGCTACTTGCAGTACAAGGGCCAAACGCTATTAAACTATTGCAAAAACTGACCGATATAGATTTATCTGCTATCGAATTTTATCATTTTGATGCGGGCAGCCTTGGCGGTTGCGACGACGTAGTGATAAGCAATACAGGATATACAGGTTCAGGTGGATTCGAACTCTATGTTTGGAATACAGACGCCAATACCCTTTGGGATGTTGTCATGGAAGCAGGTAAGGAATTTGACATTATACCTTGCGGACTTGCATCTAGAGACACACTAAGATTAGAAAAAGG
>CAMDCQ010000058.1 GCA_945890595.1 Chitinophaga pinensis | reverse complement strand
ATTGTGAAATATATGTTTACACGGCGGCAGGAGATTTCTTAGATAAGATAACACACAATGCTCAATACGATGGCAGCGATATCCGATGGAATCAAACTTTTGGAGCAGAGAATGCAGACCAAAATGTATTTGCAGGAGGAGAGCATGCATGGGACTTGCTTACAGAGAACACACAAATTATAGCCCGAGGGTTATATATTTTTACCGTAAAAGATTTAGACACAGGCAAGTTATACAAGAGCAAATTTGCCGTTATAAAATAAAGAATAAAAAAAATAAAATGAAAAAACAAGTTCTAACACTAGCATTGGGATTATTCAGTATCCTATTTGCGTCTGCCCAAACGGCTGTATCGGTGCACGATATACAGTATGTAAGTCCTAGTGACTTAGCAAGTTGTAAAGATTTAAGTGCGTACAACAACCAAGTAGTAAAAACTGTCGGTGTAGTGATGCACGACGGAGGTCTTACAGAATTAGCATCAGGTTCAGTTACTGGAGGTTACAGACCTGGTGTACACATTATGGATACCGCTGCGGGTGGAGTAATGGGCAATTTTGCAGGAATTCAGATTCACGGGGTGTACTCAGGACAACTCACTCAACCCGTAACAGCGCTTAATAATCTAGTTGCAGGTATGATTGTAGAAATCGTGGGAACGGTAAATAACTTTAGCGGTGAAACACAAATCTATCCTAAAGATAACTCATCGGTAACGGTTATAGGAACAACCTCAGCCCCTACACCAAAAGTAATCAACTTGGGCATATTAAATGATAACTCAAGAAGTAATGTATACACTACGGGAGAAGAATACGAAGGTTCTTTAGTGACCTTTGAAAACGTAACCGTTGTTGCGGTTTCTATCTTTAGTGGCAATAGAGTTAGTTTTGATGTGAGTGATGTAAACGGTAATTTAATAAATGTTTCTGATAGATTTATTGCTCAAAAACAAGCAAGTTGGACTGCATTAAATGGTTCATCTCCTCAGTCTAAAGGACAATTTGTACCGCCGGTAGTAGGCACTAAATACGAGTCTTTGTCAGGAATTGTGCTTCATTCACAAAATGGTTGTTCAGGTGGAACAGGTAGAGGGTATGAATTAAATCCATTTTTGGCTAGTCATTATAAAGTAGGAGATACACCTCCAAGTATTACACAAGTAAGCAGAAGTCCATTGGTTCCTGCTAGCGGTAATGTGGTAACGCTTACAGCTAAAATTGTTGATTTTAATGGTACTGTAGTAGACCAAAAATTATTTTACTCAACAAACTTAAATCAGGATAATACTGCTTTTACTTCAGTATCGATGACATTAAAGTCCGGTTCAACAGATGAATTTCAAGCGACAATTCCAGCTTTTGCAGATGGTACAATAGTTAGATATTATATCGCTGCCGATGATAACGATGGTAATAAAAGCTACGAACCTTTTAGTGCAGCAAAAGCATCGGGTTCAACCTCTTTTTATACCGTTAGAGATAATGGCTTAAGTATTGTTGACCTTCAAAAAGTATTAAACCCGCTTCAAGATGCAAGTCCGTATAAAGATCAAACAGTTACCGTAAAAGGATATGTTATCGCAAGTGCCAAGCCTTACGACCTAGAAGATATTTATATTCAAGATAAAGACGCAACAGAGTTTGCAGGTATAAAGTTAACAGGTAACGCTGACTTGTTAGACTTATGGAGAACTGAAGAAGTAGAAGTAACTGGTAAAGTGGTAGAATCATTCGGAAACACCCAATTAGAAGTAACTTCAGTATCCAAAACAGGTAAAACATTTGATGTAGCGCCTATAGAATTACCCGTAAGTGATAGTGCAGGCAGGGCAAATGGAGGAATGGAAAAATACGAATCTATGCTGGTAAAAATGGTTAATGCAGGAGGTAAAGTAAAAATAGCTAACCCACGTTTAAATCCATTTGGTGAGTTCATGATCTCTAATGATACTGCAGCTAATTTTGCCAATAGTACTAAGGTTCAATCCGGTGTAAAAAACAGCAACAATAATTCTTCACTTTGGGTGTCTTTAGTGTCTAACGATACTTTTGCCAACATAGATGGTATCATGGAAGTAGCAGCAGTGGAAGCTACCAAAGACATGGATATGGACGCTATGGTTGGAGTAATTTATTATGGATTCAGCCAATTTGCACTTAAGCCAAGAAATAACGACGATATCATAGGTTTTAGCCAAACATTAGCACCTGCAAAATATGCGAGCGATACCGCTAAAAATAGCGTTGTAGAACTTACCGATTTAGGTGTTTCTTTTTACCCAAATCCTGCCAATAATGTGTTAACTATTCAGGTAGGTAACAATGGTCATGGCACACTTGCACTGCGCAGTCTTGAAGGAAGATTAGTGAGTCAAACTGAAATACTTGGAAGCACCTCTGTGAATATAAGTTCATTATTAAGTGGTGTTTATTTCCTAGAATATACCAACGCAACTGGGCAGAGAGCTTCTGCTAAGTTTGTGAAAATTTAATGATAAATAGTATCTTATCTTATTCAACAAAAGGACTGAGCACTTTCGTGCTCGGTCTTCTTGTTTTTACTTTTTCCTGTAAAACGGGAGAGGAGTTGCCAAACATGGCTCCCGAAACTAAATTATCTATAGAAAACATCAACCTTTCTGGAGACAAACGGCTAAATAGCACAGTTAACCTCACGTGGTTTGGTACAGATGTAGATGGCTACGTTCAGCATTACGAAATCAAAATAAATGAAGGGGAGTGGTTTAAAACTCAACTACAAGATAGTACATTTTTATTTGATATTGATCCAGACGCAGACTCAACAGATATTGAGTTTTATGTGAGAGCGGTGGACGATGAAAACGTTGCTGATCCGACTCCTGCTTTCATAAAAGTGCCACTTAAAAATAGTCCTCCTGTAGTGTCATTTGACAAAGCAAGTGTAACTGAGGACACTACAAATCTAGTTATATCTTTTCGCTACCGTGCCAGTGATCCAGATGGAGATGCTACGCTAAAAAAAGGCTTTATACGCGCCAATGACGGAGCGTGGTCTGAGATTGATCTCAATCAAAAATTAATTTCACTCATCGCAGAAAATACCTCTGCTTTAGGCAAAGGCAATGCGAAACTGTATTACGGAATTGAAAAAAATGCCAGGCTTACTATTGATGGTTTTGTAAATGGGGGGAATAATATAATCCAACTTAAAGTATCCGACATTGCTAATTCAGAGAGTAAAGTAGATAGTACCATAAATATTTACACCAAATCTAAAACAAGTGATTTACTGGCAGTAGGTGGACATAATCAAAGTTTGTCTGCTATATACAATGCCCTTATTGCAATCAATTATAAAAATCTAGACGCAGTAGATTATGCTCGAGACGGCGGCAAATACCAACCTAAGTTTTGGGATCCTACCTTCCGACTTCTTGCAATGGAATACGATAAAATTTTCTTTCATACCGAAGAAGGCACGACAAGTAATCCTTTCTCTGGTCTTGATGGCACTTTATTGGATTTTGCGGCACCTGTCATTCAACAACTAATTGACAATAATAAAAAAGTACTGGTTTCCACGTCGTTTTCTAACGGAGCCGATTTAAGCATAATTGGAGATGTGCTATCAATTGATAGTTTTAGCTCGGCTAGAGGTCAAGCTTTTTTTACCAACGACAGTGCTGCGATAAGTAAAGATGCTGGATACCCTGTGGTACAACCTGCTAATTTTCTACTCGCTGCAGATCCTTTTTACCCAGGAGTAAATGCAGAAGTGTTTTACACTGCTCAACTTACACCTAGCGGTGGCTGGAGTGGTCCGAGGTGCATTGCTATTAGAAGAAGAAATAATAAAAATCAAGTGAATTTAGTGCTCTTTTCTGTTGAACTTCACAAGCTTAATAAAAATAGTATTAACCAAAATCAATTAATCTCTAAAATACTAAATGAAGCGTTTAACTGGTAGTATACTCGGCATATTAGTTACACTGTTTAGCATTGCTCAAAACGGCACGCTTAAAGGGGTACTTACCGATCAAGAAAGTGGTGAAAAGCTGGTAGGTGCATATGTAAGAATAGTAGGTACTTATGGAGCAGCCATATCAGAAGCAGATGGGTCGTTTAAAATTGCCAGCATAAAACCAGGGTCGTACACTATAAATATCTCATTTATGGGGTATCAGCAGAAAATCTATAATGATATAGAGATACAAACGGATAAATCAACGGTACTCAATGTGAAAATGACAGCTCAAACCAATTCCTTTGAAACCGTTAAAATAGTAGGGAAGAAAAAAGTTGTTGAACTAGATGATGCAAAAAGCACCATAACGTTAAACAAAAAAGACATCGAGGAGATGAATGTGCGAGACGTTCAAGAGGTGGTTGCGATTCAAGCTGGTGTATCTAAATCTCCAGATGGTATTCAAATTAGAGGAGCTCGTGTGTATGAAACTTCTTTCAATATAGATAACATAAGCGCACAAGATCCGCTGGCAGGTACTGGCTTTGGGGTACAAGTATCCAGTGGTTCAATAGGTGAATTAGAGTTGATTACTGGTGGAGCAGGAGCAGAGCACGATGGAGGTACCGCTGGTGTTATTAGTACATCTATCAAAGAAGGTTCAGATGAATTTCAAGTTGCGGGAAGTTGGCAAAGAGATAATCTTGGAGGCAGTACAAATTCGGGTTGGAATACAGATATAGGCGAATTTTCATTCGGTGGGAAAATTAAAGTGAAGAAGAGAAAAGTTTATTTCTTCAATAATGTTACCCTAAATCTTACCGACGATTATTTTGGTCCTACTGCACAGCAGTTGCATAGTTCATTACTAACGGAAAACGATAGTTTTTGGGCGCCAAGACAATCCAATCAATTTACACACACCTTAAAACTCTCGCACGAGCTTAATCAAAAAACGAAAATATCGATAACCAACCAACACAGTTTAACCGTAAATCAAAGTACTCGGTCACTCCAAATTGTGGGATTTGATGCGATTCTAGCACCAGGTTATCAGTTTGATAGAAGTTTAAATTTAGATAACGCTACTACCTACACCCATTCCTCTAATCTTACAGCTATAAATATAAGACGTACCATCACCGAAAAATTCGTGGGGACACTTACCTTAGGTCGACTTTTTACCAATTTGAGAGCAGACGCCAACGGAAGACCTTTTAGGACTAATTCGGTAGACCAAGTGTATGACGAGCAAAGCATAGTGACGAATCCAGTGCAAGTTTTTAACCCCAATGGCTTTATTCAATATGTACTACCGGGTCCAGGTTTAATAAATAATGGAGGTATAAGTTCTACGTGGCACGATCACTTTGCCAGTGAGCACACCATTAAAACGAGTTTTAAATATTATCCAAAGGATAAAACCCATCAGATGAATTTCGGTTGGGAGCATAAGCTTAATGAATATCAGTGGGTAGATGTGACAAGACCTTGGGTTGGCGCACCCATACAAATCAATGATAGTATAAGTACTCCGAGTATTAGCATTGGTTCTAGCAATGACATTTGGCGTGTAAAACCAAATAATGGAGGTCTATTTTTTAGTGATAAAATACTATACAAAGGGATAATCGCCAATTTAGGAGCGCGTTTCAATTATTGGGCGCCGGGTAAGTTTGCGGATGATGCGGTTAATAATCCAACTGCACCTGTTATCAATCAAGTAAGAGAAGACTACAAAAGCCATACAGTGAAGGTGTTTGGACTTCGTTATAAGGCTAGAATATTGCCTAAAATAAATGTGTCGTTTCCGGTAACCAATAATAACGTACTGTACTTTAACTATAGCCATAGTATGCGTTTACCGCATCCTCGTTTTGTATATGCAGGCTTAGATCCAGAGTATCAGGATAGAAGTTTTCTTTCGTTTTTGGGTAATCCAGACTTGAATCCAGAGGTAAATGTAGCATACGAAATAGGCTTTAAATCTCAGATTAAGAAAAATTTAGGCCTAACATTATCAGCCTATAATAACAATCGTTTTGACTACATCGTAAGCCGCAAGGTTATTGTAACGGATCAAACGGGAAGACCTGTAAGCAAGACCATGTACATTAACCAGGATTATGCGAAAGTGCAAGGTGCCGAGGCTAATGTTATCTGGCGAATGACTTCCTACTTGCGAACGTTTACCAACGTAGCCTATCAGCTCGCCAAAGGTAAAAGTAACAGTGCGAGAGAAAGCAGTTTGCAAATAGAGCAAAATGGGGAAGTACCCCTAAGCACAGAGCAGTACTTGGCTTGGGACAGACCTTGGAATATTAATCTTGGGGTGGTCTTTGCCCCAGATACTAATTTAAGCATCTATCGAAAATGGATGAAAGGAACGCAAATCTACTTTAGCTCATCTTACCAGAGTGGATTTAGATATACGCCAATGCTGTTAGAAGGATATAATGATTTAGGTAGACCGCTGTATGTTTCAGATCTGAATAATTATTTAGCTGAACGAGCTACGCCATGGGTAAATAGTGATATTAAACTCACAAAGACATTTGCACAAGCCAAGGGTAAAGGGGTTACACTAAGTGTGGAAGCAAGAAATTTATTTAACTATAAAAATGCGCAGGTTATTAATCCTGTGACAGGCAGAGCTTGGGAACCAGGAGACGATTTGCCCAATAACCAGCGAGATGATCGCTACCTTGGACCAGAGGAAAGCGGAACACCTCCTAACAATCCTGCTCGTTATACCGCTCCTAGACAAATACTATTCGGCGTTAGCTTTAAATTATAACATGCCACTTATCGTATTACTTGTCATCAAGTATATCAGAAAAAGACGTAAGCTTAGAAAGGACTAAGCTTCAAGGAGCAGGTAGTTACTTTGCTCATTGAATGATTATTTGATGGCTAGCTTTCTTATTCACTTAAAATCAGCCACCGGTCAGATTTAGTGGTGATTTCTTGGAGTATTGTTCCCAATCGTTCGCTTGCTTTAGCGATGATGTCAAAATCTGAAGGATTGTCAGCTAGTTGAGATTCTAATTGCTCTTTCTCGGTTTCTAAATCTTCCAATTCTTTTTCCAAGGTTTCCAATTCGTATTTTTCTTTAAAACTAAGTTTAAGCTTAGGCGCTTCAGTCTTGGCTTTTTCTAACACTAAGGGCGCCGCTTTGGCGTCTTTCTTATCTTGCTTGGCTTGTTCTTCTTGTTCTAATCTGTACTCGGTGTAGCTGCCGTTATAGTCTTTTATTTCTCCTTGACCCTCAAAAACAAATATATGCTCCACTATACGATCTAAGAAATACCTGTCGTGACTTACCAGTAAAATACAACCTCCAAAATCCGCTAGAAAATCCTCTAACTTATTGAGCGTCAAAATGTCTAAATCATTGGTAGGCTCATCCAAAATAAGAAAATTTGGATTTAGCATAAGCACAGTGAGTAAATACAAACGTCTCTTCTCTCCACCACTCAGTTTCTCTACAAACTGATGTTGCATTTGCGGTGGAAAAAGGAATAGGTTTAACATTTGGCTTGCGGTAACAGTTGCTCCGTCTGCAAGTGTGATTACCTCGGCTACATCTTTGAGCACGTCTATAACCCTTTTTTCAGGTTTAAGGTGCTTCATCCCATCTTGGCTGTAATAGCCAAACACGATGGTATCGCCTCTGTTTATCTTCCCACTATCTGGCTGTTCTAAGTCCATTATCATATTCAGGAAAGTAGACTTGCCACAGCCATTTTTGCCTACTATACCAATACGTTCTCCTTTTTTAAAGGTGTAGTCCAGTCCTTTTAAAATGACATTGTCACCATAGCTTTTATATACTTTTTTGAGTTCGAGTATTTTGCCGCCAATACGCGTCATTTTTACGGCCAGTTCTAGGTCTTGTGTCTTTTTGCCGCTTTTGGCTTTTGCTTCGGTTTCGTAATAAGCCGAAATTCGCGATTTAGATTTAGTAGTTCGCGCCTTTGGGCTTCTGCGCATCCATTCCAACTCTTTATTCATGAGCTGTTGAGCTTTTCCTATTTCAGAAGCATTTGCAGCTTCCATTTCGGCTTTTTTCTCTAAATAATAAGCGTAGTTGCCTGTATAATATTGCAATCTGCCGTCCACCATTTCTACGATTTGGTTGCATACCGAGTCTAGAAAGTAGCGGTCGTGACTTACCATTAAAATACTCATGTTAGAATTACTCAAGTATTTCTCTAGCCATTCTATCATGTCCAAGTCTAGGTGATTGGTAGGCTCATCAAGTAGCAGTAAATCTGGATTTTGGAGTATGGCCAAACTGATAGCTAGTCGTTTTTTTTGTCCGCCACTTAGCGAACTTATCTGCTGGTCATAGTTGGTAATAGTAAATCGGGTAAGCAGTTCTTTTAGTTTCCGCTCAAAATCCCACGCATCGGCCTCATCCATAGCCGCAGAAGCGTGCTCAAAGGCTCTTTGGGTTTCTGTATTGTAATCTTCTGTTTGTGCTTCTAGAGAAGCCTCATACGCCCGTATGGTTGCCATTATATGCGAACTGCTGTGGTCTATGAGGTTTTGAATTGTTCCTTCGTCAAAAACAGGTTCTTGAGGTAAGTAGGCAGACCGCAGTCCTTTTCGCAACCTTACTATTCCATTATCGGGTTGCTCAGCGTGAGCCAATATTTTCAGTAACGAACTTTTACCTGTGCCGTTATTGGCAACTAGCGCTATTTTATCACCTTTATTAATACTGATATCTAGGTCTTTGAAGAGTATGCGCTCGCCAAGATCTTTGCTCAGGTTTTCGCCGTTTAAGTAGTTCATTATTTAAAGCGGTAAAGGTATGTAAATAAGAAAAGTCCACAATTTTATGATTGCAGACTTTTCTTGTACCACTATACTGTTAAATTTAAATTATCGCTTACTTGTAAAAGCATTCTTCAAACCGCTAGCACTTGTAATATCTATCTTTACACTGCCCACATAAATAGCGGCTTCCACCCGTACGGGTATCTTGTTGGCATCGGCACTTACCCAGATGGTCATATCGTCCTCGTCTTTGAAAACACGATCTACGACCAGCTGTGGTCTTAGCTTGTAACAGTTTATTTTTCCTAAATCTGTTTTGATGGTTTCGGTACCCATATATTTAAACTGTAGATTGTATATCTGTTGATCCAGATAAATGTCTAATGGGAATGATTGTCCTACGTTAGCCTTGCTAAAATCAATGGTACGTGCGTAAAAAATACCACTTACAATATCTTGTAAGTAAGCTGGCATCTCCATATTCTTTTTTTTGCCGGTTAACCATTTTTTTTCATGGTCATAATACACCAAGTCTTCGTCTTTATAGTTGTCTTCTTGCACTTTTTTCCAGTACTTTAGTGGTGCAACACTCTGGCTATCAATATAGCTTACAAAGTTATCGCGTACTTTAAAGGCCCAATCAAACGATTTATAGGTTTTGCCAAAGGCAGATACTTTAAAAGTAGGTCTTCCTTTGATCATAGTGGGTTTTGCATCCACGGTAACACTTACATCTGCAGCGTTTATCCAACCGTAGTGTACCCTATACTTTAGTTCTTCCCCATAGGTAAAGGCAATGTTTTTAGTAACACGAAGTTGAGTGTATTGAGTACTCTCTGAAGTATAAGAGCTGCTTAATACGAGGAGAGAGAGAAGCGATAAAAATTTTAGTTGGTTCATATTACTCTGTGTCTAGCTAGGCTTACAATTAATATGCCATTAGACGTATTGCTATGATATAACGCTACAAAGTTGCTTATTTGCATCTAATTCTGTTACATTTCAATGTTATTTAATAAAATCTCAGTTGTTCTGGTTGGTTTGATGGTGTGCACCAATGTGTTCGCTCAATATGAAAATTCATTTTTTGATAATGACAAGTACGAACATAGCATTGATTCTTCACACATGTTGGTGCATGTAGACCAAATGAGCTACTTCCGCAATGCAGAGTATCTCTCGCAAATAGATAAAGGGTCTACATACATTGGTTTTCAGATATTACCGTATGTTCAATATTCATTTAATGAAAAAGCTCAAATTTACGGAGGTTTTAATATGCGATATGATTTTGGTAATCCAGAGATTAAAAGCATTGAGCCTTATTTTAAATTCACGTACGAAGGGGTGCTAAAGCACAATATTGTTTTCGGTAGTTTGAATGGAACCTTGCAGCACAAAATGATAGAGCCGCTGTATGATTATGAGAAAGTGATAACAGACCGTTTTGAACAAGGATTACAAATCACCAAACCAGGGAAAGTACTGACATATGACGCTTGGATTGATTGGCACGACATGATTTACGATAAAGACACAAAAAATGAGCGTTTTGTGGCGGGGTATAACGTTTATCTTAATCCTATACATAATGCAAAAAATAAATTAAGCTTAAACGCACAAGGAATGACAGTGCACAGCGCAGGTGAAATAGACGTAAATAGTACCCCAAATTCTGTAGAATATAATTTCGCCTATGGACTAGAATACACGCACTTTTTTAATGAACATACAAACTTATTTGTAGCTGGTCACGCTGCTTTTTATGAAGACAGAAGCAATGACAAAGTACATGGGATTATAGACGGGGTAGGTCAGTTAGGAGTACTTAGATTAACCCACAAAGAATATCAGTTTGTCCTTAACTATTGGGATAGTTACCAATTTCAAGCGCCGTGGGGAGAGCAGCTTTATCATTCGGTGGGCAATAAAAGTTTTCCGGTAATCCATAATTACCGAAAGATGATAGGAGCGAGAGTGGGTTATGAGGTAACTATTGGGAAACACTTGGTGTTTTTAAACCGACTAGGATTTAACTACAACGTACAACCCAATAAGGTGGATGTTACCATGGAAAACTACCTAAGATGGCATTTTACTTCGGGAAAGCGTAAGTTGAATCTAGGCTAGCATCAACGGCCCGTAGGGCAATCGCAACCTCTGCTCGGGCCTTTATATCTGTACCTTTTTTTAGCTTTACAGCTGTCAAAAATTAAGATAAGGCTCAAGCCTAATAAAAGAATAGCAAAGGTTTTTTTCATTCGGTATCGCAAAAGTAAAACGGAACTGACAATGAGTTAGTACATTTGTCCAAATTTTATGAAAGAAACCATTCAAACAATGCTAAAGGGTGCGGCTATGGGTGTCGCAGAGGTTATTCCAGGAGTATCTGGAGGAACATTAGCATTTATCACCGGAATTTATGAGCGATTGCTCAATGCGATCAGTGCTATCAATGTAGATTTGATAGATGTTTTTAAGGATGGAGGTGTCAAAGCAGTGTGGCAAAAAATGGATGGCGCTTTTTTAGTGAAGTTACTCTCGGGTATGGCCTTGGGTTTTATACTGGGACTTAAAATAATAGTAGGTCTGCTGGAAACACATCCTGTACTTATTTGGAGCTTTTTCTTTGGTTTAATTTTGGCTAGCATCCCAATGATAGGTAAGGAAGTGAAAAAATGGGGATTATTAGAAATAGTGCTTGCGATAGTGGGCACAGTGTTAGTTTATTGGGTAACTGTTGCGGCACCTTCACAAGGAAGTGAGCATTTACTCATGGTTTTTGTAGCGGGTATAATTGGTGTTTCTGCACTTATGTTACCTGGTATATCAGGGAGTTTTGTGCTTTTGCTTATGGGAATGTATACCATCATAATGCCTGCGGTAGAGGAAACTACCCATCACCCTTTTGGGCCAAGTACTATAGTCGTAATCGTATTTGGAGTGGGAATGATTGTAGGACTTCTGAGCTTTGCACGCGTGCTTACCTTTACGTTTAAAAAATATCCAAATCCTACAATGGCTTTACTCACAGGATTTTTAATAGGTTCGCTTAATAAAGTATGGCCTTGGCAACAGGTGTTGGAAACCAGATTGAATAGCAAAGGGGTAGAACAAGTGTTGTTTTCAGAAAGTGTGCTTCCTTCCACTTTTGCTGAGCTATCAGAAAATTTTTTGTATGGAAACGATCCCCATTTAGGTGGTGCTATTGCGCTTATGTGTATTGCCATTGGGATTATTTACCTCATGGATAAGTACAGTGTAGCAGAATCATGAGAAACTATGGTGTAATAGGATTTCCCGTAAAGCATTCTTTTTCTCCCCGTTACTTTGAACAAAAATTTGAAGCGCTCGGACTTTCAGATTGTCACTACAAGGCTTATGAAATGGAGAACTTATCGGGTATTAAGGACTTAGTAAAGGATGAAAATTTACTGGGTTTTAATGTTACGATACCCTTTAAACAAGAGATAATACCTTTCCTGTCGGGAATGAGCGAAGCGGCTAAAGCTATGAAGGCTGTGAATACAGTTACAGTAACGGATAATGGTTGGATAGGCGATAATACAGATTTTATAGGTTTTAGGAATAGTATCAGAAAGCACTTGCATCCTTATTTTAACTACGCACTCATTTTTGGTACGGGTGGCAGCTCAAATGCGGTAAGATACGCGTTAAAGCAACTCGGAATACCTCATGCGACGGTGTCGCGCGGTAATCTGGTAGACTTCTCATACCATGACTTAACAGAAGAGGATATCAAAGAACATAACCTGCTAATTAACACAACGCCGCTAGGCAGTCTTGCGAACATAGATGAGTGTGTTAATATACCCTATTCTGCCATTTCTAAAAAACATGTTTGTTTTGATTTGATATATACACCAGCAGAAACCGTATTTCTCCAAAGGGCAAAAGAGCAAGGAGCTAAAATTGAAAATGGATTGGAAATGCTTGAAATCCAAGCGGATAAATCTTGGGAGATTTGGAATACGTAAAAATGTATTATTTTAGCTCTACTTTAATGAAAAATATATTTCTAATCATCGCCGTAACGTTATTTATTTTTGGGTCTCATAGTTGTAAAAAACCGCCATTGCCGATAGTAGATGACACTATAACAGATACCACTGGGACAGGTGGAGGAACAGGTGGAGGCGAGGTTAAAGTTAGTCCGTATGTTGGTACATGGAACTACACAAACATAGATTTGAAGAATGGAATTTTAAATGTTATGGGCAATGATGTAGGAACCTTTACCGGTAAAGGTTCAGAAATAGTAGGCAAGGTTGTGATTACTGAAAAACCAAATAGATACACGACAGAGGTCGCATTTACAGCCAACATTAATGCGGTACTTGGCGGACAAAGTCAAGCTCAAACGGCGCCGGTTAATAAACAAACTTCTGCCGGCACTTGGGTAGAAACGAATGGCAAAATCACGTTGACAGATGATGGTGGAAAAGCTATTGCCGTGTTGAGTAGTACGAGCAGCAAAATAGTATTCTCAGGTAGTTTTACGACACAAATTCCAGTTCAATTCTTCACCATCGATGCTACTTCGGA
>CAMDCQ010000057.1 GCA_945890595.1 Chitinophaga pinensis | reverse complement strand
GGGCATACATATCCTTAAGATCAGGAATAAAACCAGTGACCTCTATCCTATCGTTGGCCAATCGTTTAACAGCATCTACAGGTCGCTGGCCTGCGATGATAAACTTGGTGTTCGGATTTGCTATTGAAATAGCGGGCCACATCTCTTTTACAAAATACTGAACAGCATCCACATTTGGAGCGTAGTCCATATTGCCTGTAAATAAAAGTACTTTGTTATGAGCATAATCGTGACCTTCACCCACATCAAACGTTTCCAGGTCTACTCCATTCAGCAAAATTTCAACATTACTTGTTTTGTGCAGCTTTTCCAAATACGATTGATCTTCTACAGAACACACTAATGTCTTGTCAAATTTTGTAATCACTTGCTCCGCTTTTGCTAATCTTCCGATCTCTATGAAGTCAATTAAACGATTCATAAACGGTCGCTCAGTCTCGCTTCGTCTTTTGAAATACAGTGAAAAAGCATCTGGAAGATCCAATATTTTAGGGATGGTAAGTTCTTTCGTATATTGACTCATGCGCAAATGTTGGGTATGCACAACGTCTATGTTGTAACGCTCTACAGCAAAATGCACCATTCGTTTCATTTTAGCACTTTTAAAATAGGCTAATTGTAACGGGGTTTTTGTAAATAAAGCAGGTATTCCATTCAATACCGAACGCCATTTTGGTAAATAGACCAACTCAATCTCCTTAAAAAAAGGCTGAATTTCTTTTAAATAATTAAGCTCAGCTCTCTCTTCGTAAAAAGTAACCAGGAATAAATTATGTTTTTGAGCCAACCTTCTCGTTAGATTGTAAATCTTCAGCTTATCGCCTCTGAACGGCGGGTACGGGAATCTATTCGCTACAAATAAGATATTCAACAGTGCAAAGAAAAAGAATTACTTAAAACTTAACGCTATCGGTTTAGAATAATAGGAAAGTATCCTTATTTTCGAAGCCTATGTCTAAAAATTGCCTTTTTGCCATTAGCTTATTATGCCTAAGCAGTTTAATGAGTTACGCCCAAGACACCATTGTCGTTAAAACCTTAAACTATAGCTCAACCACGCGAGATACTACTATTGCGTTTCCGGAGGGAACCGACTCGTATGAAAAAATACTGATGTTATACTCGATGCGTTGTAAAAACGCATTGGTATCTGATGGATCTAACCGAAATAAAGGCTGTGGAGAGTGGGATTACAGTTGTAATACGTATATAGAAGACCCCTCACGCGCCGACTCCTTATTAGCCAGTACCACAAACTACAGTATCGCTGGGTTTACGGGTAATTCTTTCAATTACAGCACAAAAGCAATGAATGATTACTACCGTAACACGTTACAAAAAGTAAAGGTAAATTCTTCTACCTCATCCACCACCAGCTCCATTGGAAGTGGAACTCTTGCGTTGCCTTTTGGGGTTCCTAGTTCTGCCAATCCAACGTCTGGTTTTGCGGGAAAGTCACATATAATCTATACCGCATCTGAACTTTTAGCAGCAGGAGTAACAGCAGGTAATATACATGCTTTAAGTCTTAAAGCGCTTAATAACAGCAATGTACGCAATTTACACCTTCGTATTTCAGGTACACCAAAAGCCGTTTTAACACCCGAAGATTTAGATCTGACTGGATTTACGAGTGTGTTTTATGACAATGTAAATTTCGTAACAGGGGATAATCAACTCCATTTTCATACACCTTATCTTTGGGATGGAACATCTAATTTATTGCTAGAAATAAGCCTCAATGGGGCTGTAAATGAAACACTTAATCTAGAAGCTGAGCAAGTAAATAATAACAAACTTATATATGCTTACGCAGGCAATTCTTTGTATTTTGATGGCTTAGGTACTTATGTAGAAGCAGACGCATATGAAGGAATATTGGGCACTGCCGACCGTACTATTGATGCATGGATTCGCACGAGTCAAGTAAACGGGGAAATTTGTAGTTGGGGTAAAGATGCCGCTGGACAAAAATGGGTTTTTAGAGTAAACGATGATGGCACGTTGCGCACCGAGGTGAATGGTGGCGGTGTAAATGGTTCAACCAAAATTAATGACAATCAATGGCATCACGTAGCTTGTGTTTTTTCGGGCAATAGCGTAGCTGGGATAAAGCATTACGTAGATGGTAAATTGGAAACCAATGGAACTGTAACTGCAAGCACAATCAATACGGCAAAAGGATTAAACGTTAGGATAAGTCGCGGGGTAAACAACCGCTATTTTAAAGGGGATATAGACGAAATTAGAATTTGGAGTGCTGCGCTTACGGATGCTGAAATAATCGCTATGAAAAATCAAAAAAGCAGCTCAACAGACCCACGTATCAAACTCTATTATACGTTCGATGTCAACAACAATACTGCGGTAGTATGTAATGCAACAATTCCTCTAAACGGGAAAATAAATGGCAACGGGACATATCGCTCTTTTAGAGGCATTTCTATTTTTAAAGGATTTTCAGTATCAAGTACTAGACCTAATATCCAATTAATACAAGGTGTTTTTGATATTACCACTACACCCCAAATAACCTATGACTCTGTACCTCAATTGGCTTATAACATTATCAAATATGATATCAAGAGTAACGCAAACACGACCACAGACGATGTTAAAATAGAAATCGAGAATACCTTCAAATGGAATGCCAACAACAAAGAGTATTGGTATACAGAAGAAAATAGTTTGTATGACTCCACAGCGGTAACACCAGCTGGAAGCATTGCTATTTCGCAAATCCCCTACATACGAAGATGGCCTTCACGATTAGAGATAATGTCCTTTGTTACCCCTTATGGCATTGGGTTAGACTTAGGACCAAAAGGTAAAACGTGGACATTTGACGTTACAGACTTTACCCCTATTTTAAATGGAAACAAAAGACTTTTCTTAAGTCGAGGTGGTGAAAATCAAGAGCAGATGGATATCCAATTTTTATTTATTAAGGGAACACCAGCACGCGAGGTTTTAGACATCAGCCAATTATGGCCTGCGCAGCAATTCTCTGCTAATTACAGCCAAATTTTAGCAAACGACGTGTATTATCCGCCGCTGAAGTACCAAACATTAGATTCTGCCAAAGGATTTAAAATTCGATCTGCTATCACAGGGCACGGCCAAGAAGGTGAATTCATACCACGTAACCATTTTATACAGGTAAATAATGAGACCTACAGCCGCCAAGTTTGGAAAATGTGCGGAGAAAATCCAGTTTATCCTCAAGGCGGAACATGGATTTACGATAGAGCAGGTTGGTGCCCAGGCATGGCAACAGACGTTGCGGAATATGACCTTACAGGTAAAATAAATGGAGGTGATATCGTAACCTTAGATTACGGATTAGACGCTGGATCTGGAGACTCTAGGTATATTGTAAATAATCAATTAGTGAGTTACGGCGAGTATAAGTTTGGTTACGATTTAGGCATCGAGGACATTTTAGAACCGTCTAAGAAAGTTGAATATGCGCGCAATAATCCAACGTGTTTAAGTCCAAAAATTACGGTTAGAAACAACGGTAAAAATACGGTAAATAGCATCACTGTTGACTATTGGGTAAACGATAAAGCCAATAAGAAAACCTATACATGGAATTGTTACCTAACCACTGGAAAAGTAGAAACTATCTATTTACCACAAGACAATTCCATCTACAGTACTGCCGTGCAAGGAAATAGCATATTTTACGCAGAAATTACCGCTATTGACGGGAATTCATCTGCAGATGAGTATGTTAACAATAACTTATTCGAGAGCAAATTTGAGTTTCCCGAAGTATACCCGCAGCATTTATACCTTTTTTACAGAACCAATAATGCTGCTTCTGAAACCAAGATAAAAGTTGTAGACGAATGGAATAAAATCGTTTTTGAAAAAAACAACTTAACCAATAGCACCTTGTACCGAGACACTTTGTTACTAGGCTTGGGTTGCTACAAACTTACCGTAGAAGATACCGACGGGGATGGACTGAGCTTCTTTGCAAATAACGATGGATCTGGATTTTTTAGACTTTGGGAAGTAGGTGGTTCCTCACTCAAAACCCTAAATCCTGACTTCGGAAACAAAACCGAACTTCAATTTACCGTAGTGCACAAAGTAGACGTTCCAAAACGCACCATAGATTTAGGTTATAAGGTATTTCCTAACCCTACAAAAGGACATTTTACCGTGTCTGGCGGAGATATGGCTGGCGCAAAACACACTCTTTACAATGCATTTGGACAAACCATAGACGCACCTTATACCCAAGATGAAGCCAAGATAAGCTATGACTTAGGCGCCTATTCTTCAGGCGTTTATTTCATCAACATCCAAAAAAATGGCTTTACATGGACCAACAAGATTATCGTTGAATAAGGTAATGCTCAAAATGACCTATCAGAAAGTAAAACGCTACTATAAATAGCAGCTAGAAATAGTACCTTTGCAGCCAATTAAAATGAGCGATTTTAAACTAAACACCATCGAAGAAGCCATAGAAGAAATCAGAAATGGTAAAATGATCATCGTTGTAGACGACGAAGACCGTGAGAATGAAGGCGACTTCCTTACCGCGGCTCGCAATGTAACTACGGAGATGGTTAATTTTATGGCGACAGAAGGACGTGGACTTGTATGCGTACCTCTTACCGAAGAACGTTGTGATGAGTTAAATTTAGACCTAATGGTAGGTAAAAATACCGCTCAGTTTGAGACTCCATTTACGATTTCGGTAGATTTAATTGGTCACGGTACCAGCACCGGTATTTCTGCGTACGATAGAGCAATGACCATCCAGGCACTTGTTAATCCTAAAACAGACCCAAGTGAACTGGGTAAACCTGGTCATATCTTCCCTCTTAGAGCCCGAACCAACGGCGTTTTGCGTAGAGCTGGACATACCGAAGCCGCAATAGACTTCGCACGTTTAGCAGGCTTTGAACCCGCCGGTTGTATTGTCGAAATAATGAATGAGGACGGCACCATGGCGCGCCTACCAGATTTAATGAAAGTAGCAGCTAAGCACAACATGAAGATTGTGTCTATCGCTGATTTAATCAAATATAGACTAAAGCACGAAAGCTTAATCCAACGACAAATTGATGTTCACATGCCGACTCAATATGGGGATTTTGAACTATACGCCTACAAGCAAACGAGCAATAATATGGATCACCTTGCCTTAGTGAAAGGAACGTGGGAAAAAGATGAACCTGTATTGGTACGTGTTCATTCCAGTTGCTTAACTGGCGATATTTTTGGTAGTTGCCGATGCGATTGTGGAGAGCAATTACAAAAAGCCATGCAAGCCATCGAAGAGAAAGGCAAAGGGGTAATCGTGTATATGAATCAAGAAGGTCGTGGAATTGGCTTACTCAACAAACTAAAAGCCTACAAATTACAAGAAAACGGTATGGATACCGTAGAAGCTAATATTGAACTAGGCTTTCAAATGGACGAGCGTGATTACGGTGTAGGAGCTCAAATTTTAAGAGACTTAGGTGTACATAAAATGCGCTTAATGAGTAACAATCCTGTAAAGCGTAAAGGACTTATTGGATATGGTTTAGAAATAGTAGATAATGTATCGCTGCAAGTAGAAGCAAATCCGCACAACAAAGCATACTTAGCTACCAAGAAAGAAAAAATGGGGCACGACTTGTAAGCTTAGCTTATCAACCCATACCCCCTATTCCTATAGTCTAGCTGCTACTAGCAGCCTTTACTTAGTTTTCGAAAACAAACTCCTTGCCCTTAAGGCCCAATTTTATCTCGCTATTGGTGGCAATTATACCCGCGAGAATATCCTTGCTCAGTTTATTTAATACTTCACGTTGCATCGCTCTTTTGAGTGGCCTAGCTCCAAATTGCGGATCGTAGCCAATCTCTCCGAGCCAATCAAGGGCTTCGTCTGTTGCGGTAATTTTGATGTTTTGAGCAGACAACATTTTTTGTAAGCTTCTAAATTGGATGTCTACAATACCTCTTATATTATCTCGGGTTAAAGGTTTAAACATAATAATCTCATCTATTCTGTTTAAGAACTCAGGTCTGATCGTTTTCTTGAGTAGTTCAAATACTTCCACCTTGGTTTTAGCCTCAACTTCGTCTGCATTGGTATCCGTTATCTCCAAAAATCGATCTTGAATCAAATGACTACCAATATTGCTCGTCATGATAACAATGGTATTTTTAAAATTAGCCACTCGCCCCTTATTGTCTGTTAGTCGGCCATCGTCCAGAACTTGCAATAAAATATTAAATACATCAGGATGTGCTTTTTCGATTTCATCCAGTAGAATAACTGAATACGGTTTTCGTCTAACGGCTTCGGTCAACTGTCCTCCTTCGTCATACCCAACGTATCCTGGAGGCGCTCCTATTAGTCTACTTACCGTGTGTTTCTCTTGATACTCACTCATATCTATTCGCACCAAGGCATCTTCTTTATTGAATAAATACGCTGCCAATGCTTTAGCAAGTTCCGTTTTACCGACACCTGTTGTTCCCAAAAAAATAAATGAACCTATGGGTTTATTGGGATCTGAAAGTCCCGCTCTGCTCCTGCGAATAGCATCGGATATTGCGCCAATGGCATCTTCTTGTCCCACAACCCGTTGGTGTAATTCTCCTTCTAGGTTTAGTAATTTTTCACGCTCGCTTTGTAACATACTTTGCACCGGTATTCCAGTCCATTTACTTACCACCTCCGCAATATCTTCACTGGTTACTTCTTCTTTTACCAGCGAGCTATTTGCTTGTTTAGCTTGTAACTCGGTCATGAGTACATGCAGCTCATCTTCCACGGTTTTTGTTTTACCGTAGCGTATTTCCGCTACTTTACCAAAGTCACCAGCGCGCTCTGCTTGCTCGGCTTCCAAACGCAGATCTTCTATTTCTTTTTTCTTTGCTTGAATGCCGTCTACTACTGCTTTTTCTTCTTGCCATTTTGCCCTCAACTGATCTCGTTCTTCCGATAGATTAGCGATTTCCTCACTTAGGATGGAAACTTTCTGTTCGTCTTTTTCGCGCTTGATGGCTTCTCGCTCTATTTCTAGCTGCATAATCTTACGTTCTATTTCGTCTAGTTCCTCGGGAACAGAATCTATTTCAAGACGCAATTTAGCAGCAGATTCATCCATTAAGTCGATGGCTTTATCCGGCAAAAACCTGTTTGATATATAGCGCTGCGAAAGTTCAACTGCAGCAATTACCGCTTCATCTTTTATACGCACTTTATGGTGCACCTCATATTTCTCTTTGATACCTCTAAGTATAGAAATTGCATCTTCTGCACTCGGCTCATCTACCAAAACACTTTGAAAACGACGTTCTAAGGCTTTATCTTTTTCTATATATTTTTGGTATTCAGCGAGTGTAGTTGCGCCAATGGCTTTTAGTTCACCACGAGCTAGGGCTGGTTTTAAAATATTGGCGGCATCCATAGCACCTTCGCCACCACCGCCGGCTCCTACTAGCGTATGTATCTCGTCAATAAAAAGTACGATCTCACCATCTGCCGCAGTAACTTCTTTGATTACCCCCTTTAATCGCTCTTCAAATTCACCTTTGTACTTAGCACCGGCAATTAGCGATCCCATGTCTAAACTGTAAATCTGTTTAGACTTCAAATTTTCTGGTACATCTCCACTAATAATGCGGTGCGCTAATCCTTCGGCTATTGCCGTTTTACCTACACCCGGCTCTCCGACCAGAATCGGGTTATTTTTGGTTCGTCTGCTTAGTATTTGGAGTACCCGTCGTATTTCCTCATCACGGCCTATAACGGGGTCTAGCTTACCGCTCTTTGCCGCATTATTTAGATTGCGGGCGTATTTATTTAGGGTATTGTACTGTGCTTCTGCACTATCACTGGTGGCTCTACTCCCACCTCTAAGCTCTTTGAATGCTTTTATCACATCTTTCTTTTGAACTCCAGCGTCTTTAAGCAAATTAGCAACCTGATCACTACCTTCTGTCAAGGCTAAGAATATGTGTTCAATCGTCACAAACTCATCCTCAAATTCTTTGAGATAAGCATTGGCTTTCACCAAGGTTTGTTGGCTTATATTACTCAAGTATTGATTTCCAGCTCCACTCACTTTTGGATAGCTCATTAAAATACTATCTAGCGCTTGCTCTATACGTTGCGTATTGGCATTTACCTTTTTTAGCGCGTAACTCAATACTTCTTCATCTACGGTAAATAATGCCTTCAAGATGTGGCCCGTCTCAATAGCTTGTTGCTGCCCTATCATAGCAAGCTCCTGCGCTTTTTGGATTGCTTCTTGGCTTTTAATGGTAAAATTCTTTGTATCCATTTTTGTATCGTTTTATGTTATTAGTTGATTATCTATTTGCGTACAGTGCAACACGTAATCGAATCGATTATTTCAAATGGCACTCCAAAATGGCTTTTAAGCCATAAAGTCTTAGGTAGTTACACAATTACCTGAAATTAAAGCCATTGTGGCCAATTTACGTATGCTGAAGCGTAAAAACAGTGCTAAGTTGTCGCTTGTGCAAACCCATACTCTACCAGAATCTGGCGCCCTTCTCTTGATGTAACGCATGAATAATGCCTACCTTCGCAGCCACGATGAATCCATTTTTTCAAGATTACACCACTGCGTACGGCACGATTCCATTTGGTAAACTAAAAAACGAGCATTACGTACCCGCAATACACCAAGGCATTACAGATGCTAAAGATGAAATAGACGCCATAGTTCACACTAACGATACACCCACATTTGAAAACGTTATCGTAGCATTAGAAAATAGCGGTGAACTACTTACCAAAGTAACTTCGGCCTTTTTCAACTTAAACAGTGCTGAGACCAGTGACGAAATGCAAGAAATCGCGCAAGAAATAAGCCCTCTTTTATCTGCGCACAGTAACGATATTGCCATGAATGCTGGCTTATTTGCTAAAGTAAAAGAAGTGTTTGACCAAGGGTTTGACGGACTTACACCAGAGCAAAAAACGCTATTAGAAAACGCATACAAAGGTTTTACGCGTAACGGTGCCAATTTAAATGATACGGATAAAGAAAAACTAAGAGAAATAGATGCGCGTAAAGCTAAACTCAGTCTCATTTTTGGTGAGCGTGTGCTAAAAGAAAGTAATGCTTTTGAAATGCTGATTACGGACGAAAATGATCTTGATGGTCTGCCAGAAGGAATTCGGGAGGCTGCTCAAGGAATGGCAACCGCAAAGGAAAAAGAGGGTTGGTTATTTACACTGGATTACCCCAGCTATATCCCATTTGTGACCTACAGCACGCGCCGAGAGTTACGTGAGAAAATGTATAAAGCATTTAGTTCTAAAGCATTTCAATCGAATGAAAACAACAATGAAGAAGTAATCCAAGAAATCGTTCAACTGCGCTCAGAGAGAGCAAACCTATTGGGTTTTGAGAGTCATGCAGACTACGTATTGGCAGAGCGAATGGCTAAATCACCGACTACCGTTATTGAATTTCTTACCACTATTGAAGAAAAAGCACTTCCGCATGCACGTCATGAGTTTGAAGAACTTACAGCGTATGCCAAAAGACTAGACGGGATTAATCTCTTGCAAAAATGGGATGCGGCCTACTACTCGGAAAAATTAAAGAAAGAGCGTTTTACGATAGACGACGAGTTGCTTCGCCCTTATTTTCAGTTAGAGAAAGTAGAAGAAGGTGTTTTTCTTACGGCTAAAAAATTATTTGGGATAAGCTTTCACAAGCGAGATGATATAGATAAATACCACGAAGACGTAATTACCTATGAAGTAAAGGACGAAAACGGCGTGCACTTAGCGGTATTTTATGCCGACTATTTTCCCAGAGCAGGCAAACGCCAAGGAGCATGGATGACTAGTTTTCGCAGTCAGAAACAGACCGCACAAGGCGACCAGCGCCCTCACGTAAGCATCGTGTGCAACTTCACCAAACCTACGGGCACAAAACCCTCTTTACTCACCTTTAATGAAGTGACCACTTTGTTTCATGAGTTTGGTCATGCGTTACACGGTATGCTAGCAGCTGGCACTTATGCTAGCCTAAGCGGTACCAGTGTGTATTGGGATTTTGTAGAGCTTCCTAGTCAACTAATGGAAAACTGGTGTTATGAGAAAGAATGCTTAGACTTATTTGCAAAACACTACCAAACAGGTGCAACCATACCTTCAGAATATATTCAAAAAATAAAAGACTCGGCTAATTTTATGAGTGGCATGGCCACTGTGAGGCAAGTTGGTTTGGGTAAGATTGACATGGGTTTTCACGCTGTGAAACTCAACAATAAAGCGCCAATACAAAAAAGTATAAAGGAATGGGAAACGGAAAGTATAGCCGGCCTAGACTTTTATCCTGATGTAGCAGAAGCGTGCACTAGCACAAGCTTTTCACATATTTTTCAAGGTGGATACAGCAGTGGATACTACAGTTACAAATGGGCAGAAGTGCTTGATGCCGATACATTTGAAGCCTTTTTAGAAAATGGCATTTTTGATCCAGAAACGGCTATTCGTTTCAGGAATACCATTCTATCGGCAGGTGGTACTGAACATCCATCTATTTTATATAACCGTTTTAGAGGCCGAGATGCAAAAGTAGATGCCTTGTTAAAACGAGCGGGCTTAGTGGGATAGCCATTTTCATTTAGGTTCCTCAAGCTTCTTCAAACACTAGCTCGAGGAAGATAATGTGTCTAGTTGGATCGTGCAAGTTGAAAATTAAAGATTAAACAATTCTGAAATAGGTTTCTTAATTTTGTAGCATTTTAAAAAATGAAAATAATTCTATTAAACGTAACCCTCTTTTTTTCTTTTCATATTGCTTGTGCTCAAAATGTTGGAATAGTAAGAGAAAACTATTTTTCTTCCTACTTTGATAGTACCCTAATGATAAATGTTGAGGTGTTGGATTCCGCAACTATTAGACTTGGAAGCATTAACCCAATAACCGGTGTTGTTACCAACGTAGGAAGTAAAGAATTTAATTCCGGCATTAACCTAAATGGAGCAACTATTAACCCTTATTTAAATCGTTACTACATCGGAAAAGGTATAAATTATTTAACTTTTGATATCACTACCGGGGATATCATAAATGATGTCCCTATTTTTGGGGCTCTTCCTTCTTCAGCCTTTCAGAATTTTCGATTCAATAATAGTGATTCAACGATTTACGGAATGGTTCCTCATAATTTTTATTCAACCTATTATGATAGCATAGCGATGATGTATCTTGACGTTCTTGATTCAACTCAAATCCGTTTTGCTTCTTTAGATCCAGAAACAGGAGAATACACCTTAATTGGTAATTCTTCGTATAGTAATCTCTATACTTTAGCAGGCAACTCCATAGATCCTTATCAAATGGTGTATTACTATTCAGCGGTAGATACTTTGATAGGAATAGATTTATATACCGGTACAGCATATAGCACAGTACCAATTCAGTTACCTGTCTACGGGATTTTTGAAAACATTGCCTATAGTTGCGCCGATACAGCGATTTATGGTATAACTCGTCAAACCTTTGTTTCTAATGTTTATGATAGTCTTTTAATGGATTTCACTCAGGTTATAGATTCGACAACTTTTAGATTGTCAACGATAAATCCCAATACGGGTGTAGTGACCTTTATATCACCATTTAATATTGGTATTGGAGGTAATTTAACCAGTGGAGCTTTTATTGAACCTAACTCTCTGACGTACTATTTTAGTAATGGAAATCAAATAATAGGTGTTTCATTAGTTACCGGACTTATAACATCATCTGTTGTAAAAACCTTCGCTGCAAACGCATTTGCATTGGATATGATGAGAAGTACCCAAAATTGTTACGGTTCCAAAAAGAAGAGAAACAATATAACAACCAAAGTGGATGACATAACTTTTTCTAAATTAGACGGGATTTTGTTTCCGAATCCTGCTCAAAATGAAATTTCCCTCAACATTAACCTAAGCTATAACTGTATAGAAATCATAGATTTTAGAGGCATCTTAATTTTAAAAAGCAAGGAAAAAACAATTGACATTTCTAGTGTGCCAAGTGGTATTTATCTTGCAAAAATCATAACCGATAATGGGAAATCCCTTACTACTAAATTTATTAAAAATTGACATCCTTATTAAAACGAGCGGGCTTAGCGGGATAGCCATTTTCATTTAGGTTATATAGGTTATTTTAGCTGCATGAAATCACCATATGCTTTGGCATGTTTATGCTTATTTTCGTTAACACTTACCTCTTGTTCCAAAGAAGATATTACTACCGATGTGCAGTTTTTAGAAGCCTCTTATTTTGGTAATTGTTTTTATTATTCGGGAGAAAATCCAAAAAGTATTGTTATCAGAGATCAAGACACGTACGAAAATTATTTTGCACGTCAAAGTGCGGTAAATAAAGATTGCAGTAATGCACTACTTACCCCGATAGATTTTGATAAATACACACTCATCGGGCATTGGACCGGTGGCGGTGGCTGCACGGCTAGCTATGATCGGAACGTGATACAACAAGGCAACAAGGAAGTCATCTATTCTGTCTCTGCCGTTTATTCTGGCGTTTGTGCAATGTACATTTTCAATATGAACTGGGCTTTGATTCCTAAGATAAAAAACAGAACAGATGTTGTTTTTAACATAGAAGAAGTGTACGATACGGAGTAAACAGTTGTTTACAGTAACCCTTTGAGTCGCGTAAGAGTCTACCTCACCATAAGGGTGTATTACATTGCATTCACGATGTTTGCATTAAAGCAAAATACACCAGCACCTAGAAGCCCTTTGGAGTTGTGTTATCTGTAATGTAATTTTGGACGTCATATTGAATAAAAATTAGGATGAAAAATAAGATAATTACGGGGAATGGCATAGGTATAGGTGTCGCACTAGGAGTCTTAGTTGGATTGATTTATGGGAATAAGTCAGGAAACATTCGGCAAAGTATCGCTCTAGGGCTCGCTTTTGGAGTGGCATTAGGTGCCATTTTTGACGTATTAACCAAAAACAACCGTTAAATCGAAGCTTTCATGCCAAAGGACAAAGTCTTGACTTCTTTGTGACTTTGCCAAAACTTAAACGCCCTTTGTATTTAGCATAAATAGGTTATTTTTGGGTTACTTAAACTACCACACCTTACATACCATGAAAATATCCAAGTTACTTCTAGCAACCTTTTTAGGATTGAGCGTCAATGTTCAAGCACAATCTTATACATTCAGTGCTTCAACAGGCAGTTATACCGACTTAGCAGGAAGCACTTCGTTGAATAACGGCATGACCTGGGATGACCCTCAATTTATACTACCCATTGGTTT
>CAMDCQ010000056.1 GCA_945890595.1 Chitinophaga pinensis | reverse complement strand
AATGGAAACATCATTTACCTGGAAATTTTTCTTTTTTAACTCAAGACTACTTATCAGCAAAGTATTCAGTTACGTTTAGTCAAGATAATTTATACCTGAATGGCAGATGTATACCCAATGACGAAACCCTTTCTCTCCTCAACAAACTAGGTTTAAATCAAGCTATTTACGACGGCGAGACACTCATTGCTTATCGAGGATCAGAGCATCTTACCAAGTTTGATTTTTTAGAAGACGTTGCTAAAGGTGCCCAAAAAATAGAATTTCAAAGCAATTTACTAAACAACACCTTTGATATTTTTTTAAAAAATGGTCATGAGATAAAAGCAGACTACCACGTCTTAACCTCTGGTAGAGTTTCTCAACCTATTTCTGAAAGCAATACACTCATTGGTCATGACATATTTGTGGAAGAAGGAGCTATTATAGAAGCAAGCGTTCTGAATTCCACTCATGGACCTATTTATATTGCCGCTCATAGTGAAATTATGGAAGGCAGCCTCATACGGGGACCCTTTGCATTGTGTGAACATTCTACCATTAAAATGGGAGCTAAAATATATGGAGACACAACGGTTGGTCCTCATAGTAAGGTGGGAGGTGAAGTTAGTAATACTGTTTTTTATGGCTTTAGTAATAAAGGTCATGATGGATTTTTGGGTAATTCTGTGATAGGCGAATGGTGTAATCTTGGTGCTGACACCAATAGTTCTAATCTGAAAAATAACTATGCACAAGTAAAATTGTGGAATTATACCAAAAATAGATTTGTGAATACCGGTTTGCAGTTTTGTGGCCTTATAATGGGTGACCATAGCAAATGTGGCATAAATACAATGTTTAATACCGGGACAGTAGTAGGAGTATCTGCGAATATCTTTGGTGCTGGATTCCCTAGAAACTACATACCATCATTTACGTGGGGGGGAGCAACTGGTTTTGCCACGTATGAAGTACCTAAAGCGTTTGAAACGGCAAGTATCGTTTTGCAGCGGCGAGGTTTAGATTTTGATCAAGTAGACCAAGATATATTAACAACCATTTTTAAAGATTCGGCCAAAGATCGCTTTTGGGAATCAAAATCAATAAATACATGAGAGAAAAAATAGTAGCAGGAAACTGGAAAATGAATCTAGACCTGAACGAAGGCAAAGAGTTGCTTAGCAATTTACTGGATAAACATATTAACACAAATGTAATCTCTATCATAGCTCCGCCTTTTATACATCTAAACACTTTTAAAACGATGTTAAGTCATACAAACATTGCACTTGCCGCTCAAAATTGCCATCAGCAAGACGAAGGAGCTTTTACGGGTGAGGTGTCTGTTAAAATGCTTAAAAGTGTGGGCGTTCAATACGTCATATTAGGCCATAGTGAAAGAAGAGAATATTTTCAAGAAGATAGTTTATCCATCTCCTTTAAGGTAAATAATGTTTTAAAACACAGCCTGAAACCAATTTATTGCTGCGGAGAAACACTAGCGCAAAGACAAGATGGTGAACATTTCGAAACAATTAGACTTCAAATAGAACAAGGACTTTTTCAACTTAACGAGCTAGAGTTACGGAACTGTATTATTGCTTATGAACCGGTTTGGGCCATCGGCACAGGTGAAACAGCTTCTCCTGCACAAGCTCAGGAAATGCATGCCTTTATTCGAAATACAATTGCTAGCAGATACGGTGAAATCACGGCAAGTAATATTTCCATCTTGTATGGAGGCAGTGTAAAACCTTCTAATGCAAACGAACTATTTGCTTGTTCAGATATAGACGGAGGTCTTATTGGAGGAGCATCTCTTGATGCTGATAGCTTTGTTGCTTTAACGAATAGCTTTTAAAATAAGTAACCAAGGCCTAAAGCTAATTGTTTTGCTGCGTTAAAATTGAATCGTTGATCCCTATTTTCACCGGGTGCACTGTAATCTTGTAAATTAACATTAAAATCCCCACGAGACTCTAGTGAAAGCCTGATATTATCAAATGGCTCATAACTCAATCCAAAAATTGGTTTTACACCAAATGACCAATAATATCCATAATAGGTTTCGTAGGACTTTTGATTAAATTCCGAATTAAAGTACAAATCACTTGCGCTGTATAGATAGAGCTTCTCAAGATTTGAAATAGGCAACTTATACTGAATACCCGCAGACAAATCATACTGCACTGTACCAGAACGAGTAGAAAGCGTATCAGATCTTATTTCTTTATCTGTATTTACAAACACCCTAGCGCCACCTCTTAGGGACCACATATCTTTCTTTAGGCTATGTCGATACATCGCTTGATAACTACTGGCTTCTTCAAATTTGAGCGGAGAAATCACCAATGCAACTTCATTTTTCATTTGTGCATTTACTGTTGTTACAAAACACACTAGTACTACCAACGAAACTAACTTTATCATTCTATGTGCAATTATACAAAATAAAAAGGGCTTCAATTTTTATTGAAGCCCTCTCGTTTAGGTTATTTTAAATTTTTATTTGAGATTAGTTATTGGCTTGCCCAAGATCAATTCTTCTATTGCCATATTCCACACCTTTACTTGTAGAATATACAGTTTTGATTCGGCCTCGTTCGATACCATAGTTAGCTTCTAAATAATCAACAATTGCAGTTGATCTTTTATTCGCAATTTGCTCACCTGCTTTGCTTGTAGTGTATCCAGTTGCATTTAATTCAAGTCCTGGGCATGATTTCATTTTCTCGGCTATTGAGTAAAGTATTCCATAGGAAGATGGCGATATACGTGCACTACCATTCTCAAAAATTACAGAGGGTAAGCTTACGTTATCACAATCGCAACAAGCACCACTTTTGGCAGCAATACCTCTTGAATTTACAATTTCACCAGCTGGAGAGTTAGGCTCTTCGTCTAAACTGTCAGGAACACCGTCACCATCAGCATCTATAGCAACACCATTCTCATCTACATCTTTAGACAAAGAAAATGGCTCTAAATCCTTACAATCGTTAACACCATCTCCATCAGAGTCTACTGCTTTACCATTTCCGTATACTTTATCACAATCGGTATTTCCCTCTTGATCAAACATATCTGCTACTCCGTCCTTATCGGCATCACCTTGTAATTTGGCGGTAACCATGAACAACGAGTCAATATCTTCATAAATTGTTTCTAGTGGATTCAACCAATCCATGTGTGTAGTTTGTTCTTTATCACCAAATTTGAAAGAAGCTTTTATGCTCACGGTTTGAAAACGATCATAAGCCAATCCGTTTCCAAGCTCTGCAACATTTAATCCATCTAACAAATCTGTACTCACCCAATTATGTTTGTATTCCAATCCAAGATCTAACTTGTCATTTAGGTTTCTTTTCAAACCAAATCCAAAAGGAATGGTAGTGTTACTTCCTTTATACGCTGTTGTTGTTCCAGCAAGCGTTCCTCCAGCAGTTCCAAATGAACCTTCTACGTCAGAAAACGTCATTCCTAAACCCAAGAAACTGTATAATTGAACTTTTCTTAGTGGTCTGATAAACGAAATATTTCCGATGGTATAAACTCCGGTAACATCGATTTGCTTGATTTTATTGGTGAATTCATAGGTTGAACTTTCTTGGCTTCCTTTCAATGACCCTAAGTCTGCACTTAGATTAAGACCGAAAGATTGACCAAAAGAATATTTAACATGCGCACCACCTGCAAAGCTAACACTCCCATCAGCGTCGTTTGCGGAAAATGTAGGGCTTAACTGTACACCCGCTGACCATTTATTTGCTTTTGAAAATTGTGAGAAATAGCTAGTTTGAGCTATAGATGCAGTGTAGCTAAATACTGCAAGAATTAATGCGATATGTTTATACTGTTTCATACTGGTGGTTTTTGTAATCGATTTTGAGTGATTTTAATATGGATGCAAAAATAGATTAAAATTCAACTCATACAAGACTTTGAGGTCTTTACGTATTGATTATTCCAATTTTTTGAAAGCCCGAAATTCCAAAGTAAGGCATCAATTGTTCGATACTAGATTCTACTACATTTCCATAGGTAAGCACATCCTCTTTGCGTTCCTGAACGAGGTCAGAATTGAAGTATTTTTTCTTTGTTTTCAATAATCTATTTAACGTTGGATTCAATTGACTTTTGCTCACTAATTGCTTTTCGGTTAACGCATTAATTTCATCCAATTTTTCAATCATTTTTGAAACTTTAGCATCCAAATTAAATCCTATCACATTATTCTCTACCAGATTCTGATGAGCGTATACCTGGGTTTTTAAGTCTTCAAAGTTCTGTCTTATAGTGTGAAATAACTTATCCTGCTCCTTATTCACTTTAAATATTAACGATTGATCACTTTTAAAGAAATCCGTTACATCAACGTCCGTATTTTCGTGAAGCAGTTGCTCTGGAATAATTATATTGGATGTTCTTAAGTGTACGATTGGTACGGGTATCTTATAATTATCAAACAATCCTTTAAGTTGTGTCCAATAATGAACTTCACTTGCACCTCCTACATAAACCAAATTGGGTAAAATCCACTCTTGATACAATGGTCGTAATGCAGCATTCGGACTCAGATTGAAAACATGTTGTTTTACATATTGATCAAGAACATCTTCTTCATCATTCATGACATTATGTTTTTCTCTTTGATGTTCGCCAAGCATAAATAAATTGCACTCCCTAATGACGAGTTGCCTTTGAAAACCTTCTGTTTCAAGTGCTTCGGTAGAATTCAATAAGGCTTTGTAATTAAGTCCTCTCAATTCATCTTTAAGAACAGGGATAAACTCTTTTTTAAGGTTTTCGCTATCAGCGTCCATTATTACTAGTCCGTAATCTGAGAAGTAAGCATGTAACAACGTTCTAAACGCGGATGAAAGATTGGCGCTTTGGCTGTAAGCCACTTGAGACGCTTCCATAAACCTGAGTTGAGCTTCCGATAAATTCATTTTGGTTTTCAACTCATCAAAAAGTTCCGAAATACCCGCAGTATTCATTCGTCCAACTGCACCAGTTTGAGTTGTATCCCAAGTAAATGACTGGTTATAAACATTTACGGACTGTATCTCTTGAAGATCATGATCTTCTGTAGCCATCCAAAATACTGGAACAAAATTATAGTTTGGGTGCAGTTCTTTGCATTCGGCTGCAATAGCCAAAACATCCAATATCTTATAAAAGACATAAAGTGGACCTAAACCAATATGAATTTGTTGCCCTGTGGTGATTGTAAAGGTATTTTCTAATTCAAGTGATTTAATGTTCTTAAATACCGTTGTATTTTCAGGAATATCAATTCTCGCGTCTTGATATTGCCTCCATAAATCCGTTGCCAGTATTTTTCTTTGTACATCACTAAAATTAGACTTAGCTTGAATTGCTTGTTTAACTTCAGAAATAGTTGGAGAATAGGTTCTGAGGTGACTTAATCGATCCGAAAAATAGTAGGCCTCTAAAAAGTCATTATGAAAAAATGTTTCGCGTCTAGATACATGCTCTACTTGCATATTACAAGAGTTCACCAATCAAATCAAATGGCTCTGCATCTGTTATTCGAACGTTCACAAAATCACCTAGTCTTAGATATCCACTACTTAATGGTAGTAAAACTTCGTTATCTACGTCAGGAGAATCGAATTGAGTACGTCCCATATAAAAGTCGCCCTCTATCCTATCAATGATTATTTTTTGCTCGGTACCCACTAGTGCTTGATTGTGCATAAACGATATATCATGTTGTATACCCATAATCTCTTCAGCACGAGCAGCTTTTATTTCGTCTGCTACGTGATCCTCAAGTGTTCCAGCATGTGTTCCACCCTCGTGAGAATAGGTAAATACGCCAAGTCTGTTAAACTTATACTGCTCCACAAATGATTTCAATTACTCAACATCTTGTTCATACTCCCCAGGATGTCCTACCAGTAAGGTAGTACGTAAGGCAATACCACTTACCTCTGCTTTTATTCTGTCTAGTACTTCTTCGGTACGATGTTTCGTAATTCCTCTTCTCATGGTTTTGAGAACATTATCCGAAATATGCTGAATAGGGATGTCTAAGTATTTACAAATATTGGGTTTGCTGTTCATAATCGGCAACACTTCAAACGGAAACTTAGACGGATATGCATAGTGCAATCTGAGCCACTCCAGCCCTTCAATATCACTAAGTCTATCCATGAGCTCGTGAAGTCTTCGCTCGCCGTATAAGTCTATCCCGTAGTAGGTCGAATCTTGCGCGATAAGCATTATTTCTTTAATTCCATCGCGTACAAGTCCCTTAGCCTCTGCTACGAGCTCATCAATGGATTTAGAAACGTGCTTACCACGCATTAGTGGAATCGCGCAAAAAGAACATGGCCTATCGCACCCCTCCGATATTTTCATATAGGCATAATGCCTGGAAACTGAAGACTTACGTTCACCCAGAAGTTCTTTTTTGTAATCTACTCCCAAATGATTGAGCAACTGAGGTAACTCAAAAGTGCCATACCATTTATCTACTTCGGGTATCTCTGGAGATAAATCTTCCTTATATCTCTCGGAGAGACATCCCGTAACTATCAAATTCTCAATTCTACCTGCTTTTTTCTCTTCAGCAAATTGTAAAATGGTATCTATACTTTCTTGCTTCGCATTATCAATAAAACCACAGGTGTTAATAATAATGGTATCGGCATCTGCTGTATCCTCGTGAACAGAATGAACTCTGCCACCGGTTAGTTGAGACTGGAGTACTTCAGAGTCTACTGTATTTTTTGAACAACCTAAAGTTATAATTGAAACCTTATTGGGTTTGTGTGTTTTAGTTTTCATCTAAGAGAAAAGTGATTCTACGTAATTTTTACTGTCAAAAAGCTGCAAATCGTTCATTTGCTCGCCAACTCCTATATATTTAACGGGTATACTGAACTGGTCGCTAATTCCAATTACCACGCCGCCTTTAGCAGTGCCATCCAACTTAGTAAGTGCCAATGCAGTGACTTCAGTTGCGGCCGTAAATTGTTTTGCTTGCTCAAATGCATTTTGACCAGTAGAGGCATCTAATACCAAAAGTACTTCATGAGGTGCCCCAACTACTTGTTTATCCATAACTCGCTTTATTTTGGAAAGCTCGTTCATTAGGTTAATTTTATTGTGTAGTCGGCCGGCGGTGTCAATAATCACCACGTCTGCGTTATTTTCAGCTCCATATTTCACGGCTTCAAAAGCTACGGCAGCGGGATCTGTATCCATTCCCTTTGCCACAACCTCCACTCCTACGCGCTCTCCCCAAATCTTAAGTTGATCAACAGCCGCAGCTCTAAACGTATCTCCAGCACCCAATACCACTTTCAATCCTTGATTTTTGAACATATTAGCGAGTTTACCGATAGTGGTTGTTTTACCTACTCCATTCACACCTACTACCATTATGACATATGGTTTTACATCTGTGTTATGAATTGGTTTTTCAGTTTCGGCGAGGAGATTAGTAATTTCCTCCTTGAGCATTTCGTTGAGCTCTGTTTCAGAAAGGTATTTATCTCGTGATACTCTCGCTTCTATTCTTTCGATTATTTTAACGGTGGTATTTACTCCAACATCCGAAGACACCAATACTTCTTCGAGTTCGTCTAAGAAATCATCACTAATATTACTTCTGCCAACTACAACTTTTGAAATTTTAGTTATAAAGGATGAACGGGTTTTTTCCAGACCATCATCTAACTTTATCTTTTGTTCTTCTGTTGGTTTCTTTTTAAAAAAATCTAATAAACCCATAAGGTATAAACATAAAAAAGCTTCCCATCAAAAGTAGGAAGCTTTTCACTATAAAAAATATTTTATTTGGATATCTTATTTAGCCAAAGCTGCCTTTACAGCTTCGGTAGGAATCATTTCTTCTCTGAACGAATAAGCACCTGTTTTTGGAGACTTAACGCATCTAACAAGCTTAGCCCAGTCTCTTCCTGAACCTTCTTTCTTTAACGTTGCAACAACTTTCTTTGCCATCTTATTTAATTTCTTTGTGTACGGTTACTTTTTTCATAAACGGATTGTATTTCTTAAGCTCAAGACGCTCCGTAGTATTTCTCTTATTCTTGGTAGTGATGTATCTTGACATCCCTGGCACGTTAGTACCTTTTTGCTCAGTACATTCCAAGATTACTTGTACTCTATTTCCTTTCTTAGCCATCTGTTATATTTTACCGTTTTTTAACAAATTATTTAAACAAGCAGTAATACCTTTCTTATTGATGGTTTTTAATGCTGATGTACTTATTTTAAGTGTAATCCACTCATCTTGTTCAGGCAGCCAGAATCTTTTAGTTTGAAGATTTGGATAAAATCTTCTTTTAGTTCTACTTTTCGAGTGAGAAACATTGTTCCAGCTCATCGCTTTCTTACCTGTTAAATCGCAAACTCTTGACATTCCTTCGTTTTTTAGGGCTGCAAAGATGTTAATTTATTTTTAATTAACCAAGACTAAGGATACAAAAGATATTTTTTTCTTAACTCTTTATATTTTTCTAATTCAGGCTGCCATGTAGCACGAATTTCTTCTGTACTTTTTCCTTGTTCTACTTGCGCTGACAGTGATTTTGTACCACACAACTTGTAAATAAAACTTTTAAAATACTCACCATCTTCTGCTCTGTTATTTTTATAAAACAAGATTAGCCAACTCAGATTTAGCTTTGGCGATGCAAAAAATGACTCGTCTTCTGTATCATGCACCTCAAAACCACCACACAACTTGTTTTCATGCTTGGGGTCATCTGCAACACCTGGAATGGAAATAGGAGTAAACTCAATATCTCCTTTTACACCCGGACGACCCACGATTTGAAACGGGGTGGAGGTGCCGCGGCCAATACTTACATTTGTTCCTTCAAAAAGTCCTAGATAGGGATAAAGGTAAACCGAATTCATATTGGGCAAATTAGGTGATGGCTTAATTGGTAATTGGTATAAGGTAGCGTGGTCATAATTATCACACGTCACTATTTTAAGCTCACAAGCTACACCTTCTTTGAGCCAAGACTCCCCATTTATCATAAGCGCAAGCTCTGCAACGGTAAGTCCGTGAACCAGCGGAATAGGATGCATACCAATGAAAGAGGTGAACTCTTTTTCCAAAACAGGTCCGTCTACGTAAAATCCATTTGGATTAGGTCTGTCTAAAATTAACACTTTTTTACCTAACTCGGCACATGCTTCCATAACGTAATGCATAGTAGAAATATACGTATAAAAACGTACCCCAACATCTTGAATATCAAAAACAACCACATCAATATCTTTTAGCATATCGGCAGTTGGCTTTTTATTGGCCCCATATAAAGATACGACAGGCAAACCTGTTTTCACATCTAACCCATTTTTGATTACAGCACCTGCACTGTGGTCTCCCCTAAAGCCGTGTTCAGGAGCAAATACTTTTTTTACATTTACGCCTAAATTTTGGAGAGTGTCCACTAAATGAACTGAACCAATAGTACTTGTCTGATTCACCACCATTGCCACCCGCTTACCTAGTAAAAAAGGCAAATAATCTGAGGTTTTAGCAGCGCCTACAACAACGTCTACAAACTCCTCTAACTTACCATCAACACGCTGCGTTACAGGACTTTTTTCAAGGTTTGTTTCTTCTTTTGTAGATCTAGCGGACTCACATGCCGTAAAAATGATCATCAAAAAGAAGATTATTACATATTTCTTCATTTTAGTTTATAATCTTGCGGCGTCAAAAGTATGCAAATAGGGTACTATATAGCTAAGAAGTTAAGCTTAAGTAAGCAACAATCGTTCACTAAAACGATCACTGTACTAGCCATAGCAGCAGTGTCACTAAGCGTATGCGTGGTCATTTTATCATTTGGCATACTCTTAGGCTTTAAAAAAGAAATTCGTGAAAAAGTGCGAGGATATACGGGTGATGTTAGTGTTACTCAATATCAACTAGCAACGGGAAGTGAAAGCAACCTATTTCCTATCAATAAGAAACGATTAGCCACCATAAATAAAGAACAGTCTATCGCATCTGCCTTTCCATTTATGAATAAAGCGGGTATTTTAAAGTCAGACTCTACTTTAGAAGGTATTATCTTAAAAGGATTACCTGCAAATTATGATTTCTCGTTTTATAAGAAACACCTCAAACGAGGTACTTTACCCCAATATACCGATACAATAGATTCGTATGACATTTTACTTTCAGAGTACACAGCAACGATTATGGGCGTAGACACTGGGGATAGAATAAATTTATATTTTATTGATAACGATGATGTACGCATGCGAAAGCCAAAAATTGTTGGCATCTTCAATACCGGTTTACAGGAGTTTGACAAGCAATTTGGAATAATGCATCTGAGGGCAGTTCAGCGCGTTGTAAACGACACTAATTACTCTCTAGCAGCTGGTTATGAAGTAAAAGCCGCAAATGGAATTGAACCAAACCAAGTACAAGAAACATTGATTAATCAGTTTGATTACAACTACGCCGTAAATACCGCTGAAGATTTGTATCCAACCATATTTCAGTGGTTAGAAATCGTAGACACCAATGTGATTGTAATCATTATTTTAATGTTTGTGGTTGCCATCATTAATATCATTACCGTTCTTTTGATTTTAATAATTGAACGCATTCCAATGATTGGATTACTCAAAGCGATGGGCGCACATTCAGGAAAAATTATGAGTATTTTTAACTGGCAAGGCTTGTTCATTCTTTTGGGTGGCCTTATTTTGGGAAATTCAGTAGCATTAGGAGCTGCTTATCTTCAAGTAGAATACAAAATAATAAAGCTTTCTGCGGACACCTATTATATGGATGCCGTCCCTTTTACCCTACCCCTAAGCTATTTGATTATAATTAATATTGCCGCGCTCTTGGTCTGTTTTGTGTTTACCTACATTCCGGTTCGACTCATCAACAAAATAGAACCCAGTCAAAGTATTAATTTTCGCTAATACCGTTAGCTTTCGCTCACCGGACGAGGCACATTGATGTACTCAAAAGGACAATGTAAACACCTATTACCGCAGCACGTTCCTCTTTTAAGGTGATATTCCTTTGTAAAAACAAGATTTCCGTCCTCGTTTAGGTAATAATCTTTTATTTCTTCAGTTTGTTTCCGCATTTTTTGCACTAGTTGGCAACATCATCTTATTCCTTAAAATCACGTGTAGCACAGACGTTTGTTTTTCAATATCATACCTGCTAACTCATTGATAAATCTATTACTGTGTATACATCTGGAGTTACCTAGAACACCTAAAAACCCACTGTACCATCTTTCACCTTCTTCCCTATTTACCACAAAAAAATGATGCAATGTCACTTTTCTTTTGTCCTCTACTGATTTTCGTTAAAAGATGATTGTTTCACCATTAAAGGAACAAAGATAGTCACAGATTTTAGCCCTTTTCAAGAATTATGGGTTTTAATTGGATAAATATAACATTACAAGTCCTTAATTTTTGTCACGCTTCAATACAAAGGTTTTTCGATGACAATCTTGATAACCAAATTCATCAATCGCTGCTATATGCATAACCGTACCATATCCTTTGTGTTGTTCAAATCCATAATGAGGATACGTTAAAGCTAGTTTTTTCATATAGTCATCCCGATGTGTTTTAGCCAAAATGCTGGCAGCTGCAATACTTTTATAAATGCCGTCTCCCTTTATCACGGTGGTATGCGGAATAAAATTTAAGGGTTTAAAACGGTTACCATCTATAAGCAAATGCTCCGGAAGAATGGATAACATCTCAATCGCTCTATGCATTGCTAAAATACTGCAATGCAATATGTTGTATTTCTCTATCTCCCTTTCGGTACAGCTCGCTACCGCCCATGCAAGGGCTTTGTTTTCTATCTGTTTACGGAGTTTATCTCTTGTAGCTTCATTTAGTTTTTTGCTATCGTCTAACAAAGGTAAACGCACGCCAACGGGTAAAATAACCGCTGCAGCGTACACAGGACCTGCCAAGCAGCCGCGGCCGGCTTCATCGCAACCCGCTTCTATCAGTCCTTTGTGCATATAGCTTTTGAGCATCGAGCAAAAATAGTATAAGTTTGCAACCTGAAATGTTGGAGTACAGAGATACTATTTATAATAACTATTTTACGAATCAGGTAAACAAGCAAGCGCGAGACTATGCCGGTATGCTTGCCGAGCAAGCATCGCACAATGGTGCAGAATTGCTAGCTCTTTTACCCCAAGACAAATCTGTCAAAATAGTGGATTTAGGTTGTGGGTTTGGCACTTTTGTAAAACCAGCCATGGATGCTGGATACACCCATGTATCAGGATATGACATTAGTGAAGAACAAGTCGCCGTAGCCCATACATTAGGCATGACCAATGTACACCATAGTAGCATCAATTCTTATTTCGCAAAAGGTGAAAAAGTAGATGTGATTGTAGGTTTAGATATTATCGAACATTTTACGAAAAACGAATTAATAGATTTCCTTTTAAACGTAAAAAAGTGTTTAAATCCAGGTGGTAAAGCCATTTTCAGAACACCCAACATGGATGCTCCTCAAACCAGTGTTTATGCTTACGGAGATATAAGCCACGAGGTTTTTCTGAATAAAAGTTCTGCTCTACAAGTAACTAGCGCCGTAGGTTTTGAAAGGGTAACCGTTTTTGGTGGACTTGTTAGAAATACCGATCCACTTAAAGAAGTTATCCGAAGAATAGTGTGGTGGAAATATAAAACGCTTAAAAAAATCATACTTTTCAGTACAGCTAGAACTTGGCACAATGTGGTTTTTGAACCTAATTTAATTATAGTGGCGGAGGTTTAAATCACACCGAACCCTGTTTTTCCCAGCCGTTTTTATCCTTCCGATTTAGTATTTTACTGAATTTCCAAATTAAATCGACTTTCAAAATCAATTAATAATGGAAATTCCTTTGCCATATCATCAAATTGCTGTTTTGGGGTAAATAACTTGTACTCATTGACCTCTACTGCATTCACTGTACACGTAAGATTATCCAATAGATACCCTTTTTCGGCAAAAAGAGCCTTGACCTTCCGTGATTCTTCTTTGATCTCTTCTGCTACCATTTTAGAACCTACGGTAAAAAGGATATTGTTTTGTAAGACTTCTATTAGCGGATCTGCGAAGAATGACGCCAAACTGGCCCTCTTATCTATAATAAGTTTTTGAGCATAATCCTTTAGAATATCTTTACTTGATTCTAAGGTTATATCTGCTAAGGATAGCGCAGTATCAACATCTTTTTCTTCTGTTTTCTCTACAACCTTCTCGCGTGACCTTTGCATTACGGCTCTCAAGCCGCCTATTTTAACACTCGCAACTGGTTCGTCTTCTTCCGATTTACGTACACCTACTTTCCCAGTTTCATCAGCCTTAATTTCTGGGGTCT
>CAMDCQ010000055.1 GCA_945890595.1 Chitinophaga pinensis | reverse complement strand
CTCTTTGTCTTACTATAATATTACCAGCGATACAAACTTGACCACCAAATATTTTAACGCCAAGTCGTTTACTATGCGACTCTCTACCGTTTTTACTACTACCTGCTCCTTTCTTATGTGCCATTGTTTCTTATGCTTTTATACTTTCGATTTGAATTTGAGTAAGATATTGTCTGTGACCGTTTCTTACTTTATAACCTTTTCTTCTTTTCTTTTTGAAAACGATAACTTTATCGCCTTTCATATGCTGAAGAACCTTAGCTTGTACAGATGCTCCTTTTACACTTGGAGTTCCCACACTTACGTTACCGCTGTCTTCTATCAACATTACGTTATCAAAACTCACAGACTTCCCTTCATCCTCAGCCAATCTGTGCACGTACAACTTCTGGTCTTTTGAAACCTTAAATTGCTTACCTGCTATATCTACTATCGCGTACATCGTTATTTTAAGAACTGCAAAGGTAAAACTAATTTGGAATTACCAATATGTTAAGCGTATTTTTTATTAGAAAAATCTGAACATTTTTTTTTGCAATGTGCACAACCCACTATTCTTTTTATTACTTTTGCACCCACTTTTAAAACAATGGATTTCATAAAGCATATAGAATCGAGTCAAATAAGAACAGATTTACCAACTTTCGGAGCTGGGGATAACGTATCTGTCCACTACAAAATAAAAGAGGGTGAGAAGGAAAGAATCCAGGTTTTCCAAGGTGTTGTATTACAAAGAAGAAATACAGGACTTGACGAAACTTTCACCGTAAGAAAAATTAGCAGTGGCGTTGGCGTAGAAAGAGTATTCCCTTTCCACTCTCCGTTTATTGACAAAATCGAAGTAAACAGAAGAGGTAAGGTAAGAAGAGCACGTATATTCTACCTTAGACAACTTTCTGGTAAATCAGCTCGTATCAAGGAAAAAAGATAAGACTTACATAATATTTACACAAAGCCCGTCTTGGTATTACCACGATGGGCTTTTTTATTTGCACCACAATATCGCACCAGTACAAAACCAACTCGCATGGAGATTTCAACCAAATACAACCCCGAAGGAATAGAACAAAAATGGTATGACCAATGGATAGAGCATAAACTTTTTGCATCTATACCCGACCATAGACCTAGCTATTCTGTAGTAATACCTCCACCTAACGTGACGGGAATTCTACATATGGGGCACATGTTGAATAATAGTATTCAAGATATCTTGGTGAGGAGAGCGCGTATGCTCGGATATAATGCATGCTGGGTGCCGGGCACAGATCACGCCTCTATAGCTACTGAAACTAAGGTAGTTCACTTGCTTAAAGAGCAAGGTATTGCCAAAACAGACATCACACGAGATGAGTTTCTAGAACATGCCTTTGAGTGGAAAGAAAAGTACGGAGGTATAATTCTAGAACAACTGAAAAAACTAGGATGTAGTTGTGATTGGGATAGAACACGCTTTACGATGGAGCCTGACTTATCAGAAGCGGTTATTGATTCCTTTATAGACCTGCATAAAAGAGGCTACATTTATCACGGAACACGCATGATAAACTGGGATCCCGTGGGAAAAACCGCCTTAAGTGACGAGGAAGTAAATCACGAAGAGCAAAATGGTAAATTATACTATATCAAATACCAGATAGAAAACAGCGATTCGTTTATTAGCATAGCCACTACGCGTCCAGAAACCATTATGGGAGACACCGCCGTTTGTGTGCATCCTGACGATGACCGTTACCAGAAACTAATTGGCAAAAATTGTATCGTTCCGATGGTAAACCGATTGGTTCCTATTATAGCGGACGATTACATTGACTTAGAATTTGGAACTGGCGCACTAAAAGTAACGCCTGCACATGACATTAATGACTACGAAATAGGAAAACGACATAACTTACAAACCATTGATGTCTTTAATGACGACGCGACCATAAGCGAAGCCGCTGGTATTTTTGTAGGAGAAGATCGTTTTAAAGCTCGAAAACTGGCTGTAGAAAAGCTTGAGGAGCTCGGATTATTACTCAAAACCGAAGATATTGTCAATAAAGTAGGAAAAAGTGAACGCAGCAAAGCTGTCGTTGAGCCCCGTCTTTCTGCTCAATGGTTTGTTGACATGAAGAAATTCATGGCCGACTTCCCGGAAGTATTGAGTGATGTAATGGATGATAAGATTCAATTTCACCCTGCTAAATTCAAAAACATCTACAACCATTGGCTTACTAACATAAAGGACTGGTGCATATCTCGCCAATTATGGTGGGGGCACCGTATACCTGCTTGGTACACTCCCACAGGTGAAGTTATAATTGCTAAAACTGCCGAAGAAGCTCTCGCTAACTTTAATGACAAAAGCTTAACGATAAATGACCTACGCCAGGATGAAGATGTTCTAGACACCTGGTTTAGCAGCTGGTTGTGGCCCATTAGTGTTTTTGATGGCTTTCAAGAAAAAGGCAAAGAAGAATTAGCCTACTATTACCCAACGGCTGATCTAGTTACTGCTCCCGATATTATTTTCTTTTGGGTGGCCCGAATGATTATGGCTGGTCACGCATTTGAAGGCGAATTGCCTTTTAAAAATGTTTATTTCACCGGTATTGTTCGAGATAAAGAGCGTAGAAAAATGTCTAAATCCTTGGGGAATAGTCCTGACCCTATAGAATTAATGGAAAAATACGGCACCGATGGTGTTCGTATGGGACTTATGTTAAGTGCTCCAGCGGGTAACGACATACTTTTTGACGAATCTCTATGCGAACAAGGTCGAAATTTTTGCAATAAAATTTGGAACTCTTTCCGACTCATTCAAGGATGGGAAACCACAGCTACTCGAAACGAATACTATAATCAGTATGGCGATATAGCCCATCAATGGATGGATGCCAAAATCGCAGACGCCATTGAATCTGTTAACTCCCATTTTGATGCTTTTCGTATTTCAGATGCACTTATGGACCTTTATAAGCTTACGCGAGATGATTTTAGCGGATGGTATTTGGAAATGATCAAGCCCAACTATGGGGAACCCATACCGAGTGAGGATTTGGAAAAAGCAAAATCTGCATTTGATGCCATTCTTAGGTTACTACATCCGTTTATGCCTTTTATAACAGAAGAACTTTGGCAAGAAATAAGAGAAAGAAACGGTGCGTTTATTAACAATGAATCGTGGCCCATTTTACCAGCAAGCTCCACTCCTATTCCTGCTCAGATTTTTGAACTCATCAGTGAAGTTAGATCTAAACGTAATGAAAACGGTATATCGCCAAAACTAGCAGCAACCATTGCCATACAAGCAAAGAATATATCTATCTATCAACAGGCTGCCGGTATTATCCAAAAATTAGCGAATATAGAGTATATATCTACTGACGAGGTTACTGGATTTAAAGCCCTTATTGGTACAGACGAAATTTCCATTGGATTTAAGGATTACGTACAAAAAATAGATGTAGCCGCTATTCAAAATGAGATTAAACGCTTGGAAGGCTTCTTGATAGGCATAGATAAAAAGTTAGGAAATGCCAGCTTCATTGCCAATGCGCATCCTGATGTTATTACTAAAGAAGAACAAAAGAAAGCAGATACGCTTAGCAAAATAGCCAGTTTAACCGCTCAAGCAACGTCTAACTAACGCCGTAAATCCTACTTTACATTGATAATGAGATAATTATCAATGTATGCTTTTACCAATTCTGATTTCGTGTCTGCCAAGTGTCGGTACTGTGGATAGAGGTCTACATTAAAGAGACTGACTAAAACATACGGAGCTAACATACCTTGCTGCTCCATGTATCGAGCGTACTCAAGTGCTGGTATATCCTCATTTCGGGTCGCTTCTAGCATCTTTTTCCAACAGTACACCTCCAAATAGGTATCTAAGGGTTTATCTATTGTCGCTTTAAGCAGACCATTTTCATCGTAGTATTCCTTTACGTCATTTACTGCATCTCTGTAATATGAAAAGTGTAATGGATCCTTAAAAAACTGATTTCTATGATGTCTGTCGCGAATACTATTTGAGGAAGATAGACGTAAAATCCAATTTCGGTCAAGCTTTTTCTTTCCTTCTTCGTTTAAATACAGCGCTATTTTTTCAAAAATACCCTCATCAGGATACACCAATAAGCTTTGTTTTGCGACAATAAAAGCCCGGTCGCGTTCACCTTTACGCGCTAAAGCGTCAGATAAATATTTAACCGGCTCAAGTAAGTTGGGCTGCATAGCTATCGCTTTTCTAAAATACTCTGCAGCCTTGCCGTAATACTCCATGGCATAGTAAGAATCTCCTATATACAGCAACGCTCGGTAATTATTGGTATCTTCATCGAATGCTTTTTGATAGTATTCCGATGCTTTTTGGTAGTTTTTGGCTCGAAATTCACCATCGGCTTTGTCAAAAAACGCTTTTGACTTAAAACTAATATTCTTGTCTGAGTAATACAGACCGTCTACATATATGCTTCTTAATTCACTGGATACTCTCGTCGCATACGGAATAGCCAAGGATGAGTAATATAAAGCATTATAGTACTCATATTTAGGAAGTTGAGCTGTATAATCCATGAGTTCTTGTAAACTAGAGGCCAGTGTATCACTCGCATTTTTACCGCTTACAGAAACGGTATAGGTCGATGCAGTTTTGGCATGTTCACGGTAGTTTTGAAAGGTTATTTCTTGATACATTTTCCATAAACTTTCATTAATAGGGTATTTATTAAGCACCTCTTTCATGAGTTCTGCCGCTTTGGAGTATTTTTTTTCGCCGTAATATTTTTCTACTTTGTTAAGCTGTTTCTTTGTAGTCCCGTCCATCTGAGCATGGCTAAAAGTTACCGTGCTTACAAAAATAATAAGGAGAACGTGCTTGAAGAAAATCATTTGGTCTATGAAATTGTATTATTAATTCCAAAAATAAGCAATTTGGGGTACAACTACATATTTTTGAAGCTGTTTTGAGAGGAATAAAAAAACTTCATTGGTTATTTGTAAAGTCGTTCATCGGACCCTTTATAGGTACATTTTTTATTTCCTTATTCCTGCTTCTCATGCAGACCATTTGGAAGTACCTTGAAGACTTGGTTGGGAAAGGACTTGAGATTTCTGTTATCCTGGAATTTATCTTCTATTTTGCCATACATCTTATCCCAATGGCATTGCCCTTAGCAATTTTATTGTCAAGTATTATGGTATTTGGTAATCTTGCCGAACGGTATGAATTAGTGGCCATAAAATCTGCCGGTGTTTCCTTACTCAAGGCCATGAGACCCATGTTTATTATTAGCTTTTTAATGGCCATTGGTGCTTTTTACACGGCTAATAATCTTATCCCAAAAGCTAATCTTAGCTGGGGCGCTCTATTGTACGACGTTACCCAAAAGAAACCCGCAATGAATATTGTTGCCAATGTTTTTTTTAAAGATATTGAGGGATATGCTATACGGGTTGGTAAAAAACACAAAGACAACCAAACTATCGAGGACATCATAATCTACGTTGACGACCGAAATAATACAGGAAACAACAATATACTGATTGCCAAGCGGGGTAAAATGACCATTTCAGACGATAAGCAGTTTATGACGCTTTATTTGGAAGACGGCCGACGTTATGAGGAAATGGTAAACGACCCCAAGTATGTAAATACAATGCCGCACAATACCATGGAATTTTCGTCGTATAATCTTACTATTGACTTAAGCGAACTGGCCTTTAACCGCACGGATAAGGAACGATTTTCAGAAGATCACAGAATGATGAATTTGACGCAACTTGGCGAGAGAATAGACTCCTTAAATACCTTTATCGACCATAAAAAAGGAGATTTATACCGCTATATCAAGCCCTATTTTCATCAGATGGATACCTCTATTGCACTTACGGACACTGCGGTAAATGAGCGCTTGGCGTATTTATGGTCTCGCAGAATAACCACTAGTCGTGGCGGAGTTGACATAAACGAAACCCGAAAATTTAAAAATACAAGAGACTCATTACGCAACGATAGTGCGGCGTTAGACACACTTCAAACGCTAGTAATGACTACTCTTCAAAAGGAAGACATCATTGAACGTGCGTTGCAAAATGCCAACAATATAAAACGTATTTCTACCAATAATGTAGATGATGCTGGATCTCAACGCGAACTTAGAAATAAATATCTCGTAGAATGGCACCGTAAATTTACACTTGCGGCTTCCTGCATCTTGCTTTTCTTCATAGGTGCACCGCTTGGTGCTATTATCAAAAAAGGGGGATTTGGTTTACCACTGGTCATATCTATTTTACTCTTTATTTTGTATTATGTCATTGGTATTTTTGGCGAAAAATTAGTCTTTCAAGGCACACTTCCCGCTGCGCTTGGCATGTGGCTAAGTATGCTTATTCTGCTGCCATTAGCGATCTTTTTAACCTACAAAGCCAGCAGAGACAGTCAGTTATTTGACGCTGACGCCTACAAACGAGTACTTCGAAAAATAACACCAAAATGGGCTAAAGGTGGGATGCTGGACGTAGATAAATGAAAATTTTACAAGTATCTAATCGTGTCCCATGGCCTTTAAATGAAGGAGGAACCATAGGTATATATAATTTTACACGCGCCTATGCTGAATTAGGGCATGAAGTCGTAATCTATTGTCTAGACGGTAAAAAACACAACACACCCGTTATTGAAGCACAGAAGGAATTAAGCAAATACGCCCGCGTGTTTATCCAGCCTTTGAATACGGATGTGGTTGCCAAGGATGCTTTAATTCATTTACTTCAAAATAAGTCGTATAATGTAAGTAGATTTTACAATGCGGATTTTGAATCTAAACTCATCGAGCTACTTCAATCCGAAAAATTTGATATTATCCAAGTAGAAGGAACTTTTGTCGGACCCTATATACACACCCTACGCAAGTACCATGCAGGCGTAATTGCTTTGCGAATGCATAATGTAGAATATGAAATATGGGAGCGTCTGGCAACTAACGAGCGTAATCAATTAAAAAAATACTACCAGCGCATACTTGCCAAACAGTTAAAAAAATACGAAGCCTCACTCCTACCCTTGGTTGATATTACAGCCACTGTAACGGATGATGATGGACTCAAATTTAAAACATTACATCCAACAGGCGAATATTGTACCATACCTGCGGGCATCGATTTGGACGTATGGACGTTTACGCCTTCAAATAGCTTTAAGCGATTTTATCATATTGGATCTATGGAATGGCACGCCAATGCCGAAGCTGTAAACTGGTACATGGATAAGGTACATTCCTTAATCTGCCAGGAAGATAAAGAATACTCACTTCACCTCGCTGGAAAAGGCATACAAACTGCGGCATTCGCATCACAAGCGCAACTATCGGTACACGCTAATGTGCCAGACGCATATGCATTTGTAGCCCAACACGACGTGTGTGTAGTGCCATTGTGGAGTGGCAGTGGCATTAGGTTAAAAATACTGGAAGCACTGGCCGCAGGAAAGCTGGTTATCTCTACCACCATAGGCGCACAAGGCATTCAATACACAGACGGTGTACATTTGGTAATCGCCGATACGCCGTTAGCCTTTTTGGAAGTATACCAACGTCTGCGCTCCGGCGAATTGGATTACAAGCGCATTATTCAGAATGGGCGGTTATTGATCGAAAATCAATATTCTACCATTGCACTAGCCGAAAAGCAATTAGCCAAGTACAGCACGTTATCCCAACTAAAAGTATAAAAAAAGGCTTCCCAAAATGGGAAGCCTTTTTTATTTGTGAATAGATTAGAGCTTAGTCTACTATAATCTCTTTTATCTTACCGTAACCCAGGTTATTCAAACCATCACGTATTTTGTACGCGTGTCCCACAACGATAATAACCGTATTCTCTGGTTTTAATTGTGCCTTAGCTACTGCATTAATATCCGCAATGCTCATACCTTTTATCATCGCCGCTTGCTGCACGGTATAATCTTTAGGAAGGTTATTTTCTGCAATTGAACTTAAGAAATTCAACTTATCAAAAGGAGTTTCGTAATCCAAGGCTTCACTTAACGTGATAGAGCTTTTAGTAAAATCCAATTCTTCTTGTGTGATACCGTTGGCTTTAAAATTAGTGATTTCAAACATTAATTCTTTGATAGCACTATCGGTAGCTTCTTTCTTGATTTCAGAAGAGAACTTATACGTTCCGTAGTCTTTGCTAGCTCCAAAACGAGAACGAGCACCGTAGGTGTATCCTTTGTCTTCTCTCAAATTAAGATTAATACGGCTGTTAAAAGCACCCCCTAATGAGAAATTCATAACGCCTGCTTTGAAGTACTCTCCGTTATAATCAAACTTAGGTCCTGGGTGACCAGCGTACACTGTAGACTGAGAAGCATAAGGTTTATCAATTAAGTAAACCGTTGTTTGAGCTGGCATTTTCAATTCTGGCAATGCAGGCACTGTCGCTTTGGTATTTTTCCATGATTTGAAGAACGCCAATTTAGACATGGCTTGTTCTTTTGTAATATCTCCTGAGATCACCAGTGTGCTCAAATTAGGTGAGTAATAAGTACTGTAAAATGCTTTAACGTCATCTAACGATATTTTGCTCAGTGTTTTGTAATCTCCATAGTAGTAGTCGGCTAGTATCGTTCCTTCGTATACGATTTTACACCAAGCTTTTTCAGCCATCACACTAGGATTACTTTTTTGGCTTTGCAGGTTTTCTATAATTTGCTCTTTGATACGTTTAAAATCAGCCGGATCAAAACGAGGTTCGAATAAGGCTTCTTTTAACAGCGTAAGTGTTGCATCTACATTTTTTGCTAATGAAGTTACAAAAACAGACGAACCTGTAGTACTTGAACTAAAGCTGATAGTACTTCCCAGCTTTTCTAGTTCCCTAGAAAACTGTTCTGTAGTTAACCTTTTAGTACCTTCTCCCATCATAGAAGCGGTCATCATCGCGGTACCTGTGTTTATTTTTTTATCGCCTTCCACTAAATGTCCACCATTTATGTCTACGTAAAAATAAACCAATGGCGACTCATTAGACTCATTGCCAATTACAGTCAAGCCATTTTCAAATTTTTCAGTATAAAAATCAGGAACAGTAAATGCTTTGGCCACAGGTTTAGCAGCTCTAACACTTCTATCAAAATTATCTTTGGGAGCCACATAGCTTAGGCCCATGTATTGTGCATCCGTTTTCTTAGGCACATTTGCGTATGGATTAACACTTTTAGGGGTATCGTCATCTTCTTTTCTGTTTTGCTCACGCTCCACACGAATGATAACTGCTTTCCTATTTTTGATGTACTTGTTGTACACATTCATGATATCTTCTTTCGTTACGGCATTGTATCTGTCGATATCATTTTGAAGGTTATAATTATCACCTCTCATCATAGCATAGTGACTTAATACCTCTGATTTACCATTGATACTGTTTAAGGAGCTATACGTAGATGCTAACACATTGGTTTTTGTAATTTCCAAATCTTCATCGGTAACACCACGTGTTTCAAACTCGGTAATCGCTTCTCTTATTTTGGCTTCTACCTCTTTAAAACTTAAGCCTCCTGCAAGTTCTGGCTTGGTAATAACCTGAATACCAAACATACCTGCTAGCTCTAAGGTGCTATGGAAAGCACCTGTTTGTAAGGCTAATTCGGTTTTTTCTAAGTTCTTATATAGAATAGAGTTATTACCCCCACCTAATATTTCCGCTAAGATCTCAATAGCAGCTTCATCTTTATGAAACTCAGGTACTGTTGGAAAAGCAAACATGGTAAGTGGCGCAAAAATATTATCATAGGTAGTTACGTATTGATCCATAGAAATAGTAGGTTTCTTAGGATACATATTGGTTACTGTTGGGCATTTTTGAATAGTACCAAAGTACTTCTCAGCCCACACTTTCACTTCTTCTGGATTCACATCTCCCGAAACCACTAAGGTTGCATTGTTAGGACCGTACCATCTCAAAAAGAAGTTTCTTAAGTCTTCATAGGTAGCTATATCTAAATCATCTACGTAACCTATTGGAGTCCAATTGTACGGATGATCTGCGAAAAGCGTTTTAAATAAAATTTCATTTACCATGCCATATGGCTGGTTATCGTAGCGTTGTCTTTTTTCGTTTTTTACCGCATCTCGCTGGGTTTCGAATTTTGCTTGGGTAAAACCTTCTAAGTGGGTTCCCATTCTATCCGCTTCAAGCCATAGCAGACTCTCGGTCATGTTGCTTGGTGCAGTTTGGTGATAAACCGTTTTATCAAAAGAGGTGTAGGCATTATTGGTTCCTCCCGACTCACTTATGATTTTAAAATGCTCTTCATCGGCTACGTTCTTAGAACCCTGAAACATCATGTGCTCAAAGAAGTGAGCAAAACCACTGTTTCTTACACTTTCTCTAGCGCTGCCTACGTGATATGCTACTTGTACATGCACAATGGGATCTGAGTGATCCTCGTGTATAATTAGAGTTAGCTCATTAGCAGGAAGTTTAAATTTAGTGTACGGAATAATTACTTTTCCATTTTCTAAATCTACTTTCTCCACGAGTTTAAATGAACTCTGAGCAAAGGTTAGCACGCTAACAAGAACTAGCGATAAAGTTAAAATTGATTTATTCATATGTTGGTTAATAATCGGCAAAAAAAGAAATAATGTTAGAATTATCGTTTTTAACTCGATAAAACTGAATAGTAAGCGGTTTAATACTTCCAAAACCCTCAATCAAACACCTACTTTGTGAGAGGGTATGCTCTTTTTCGTAGCATTAATCTGCAATTTGCCAGCTACCTCTTACCAAATCATATCAACTACCGCGCAAACATCGTATTTTGTATGTGGGTTTACCGACACGCCTATTTTAGTGTATTTTACATTCAAACAATTTTTACGATGACCTAATCCTGGCACATTATGATCTATCAAAAATTGCATGGCGATATCTTTGCCTGTGTGCATTCCATACGAACAACATTCTGCATAATTGCCTTTATCGCAGTTTATTCTTACGTGGCCGGTGGTACCCGCTATACCTTGTTCTTTGGCAAAACAATGGGCATTCGTGTACGCATCCAGATCAAAATAGAGTGCTTTAACTGGCTCCATTGACTTCAACAACAGCATTAATGATGTGCGGTACTCCGAGTCTTTTACATAATCTCCATATTTTTCAGTGCCATAATAAGTGGAGACTTCATTTTTCAAGAAGTCTTTTGGGTACAGCCTGCACAGGTTGATATACATTACACATTCCTTTTCAACATCGGTTAAATACATGATATCTTTAGCTGTATTCGCTTCTGAAATTTGTTGAGTAGTCCATTTTTGGGCATAAACCGAAGAAAATTTTAGTACCAAAAGTAATGCTACTGCGAGGGTACGTATTTTATTCATTTGTTATTTTTTAGAAAAACGAGTGAGTTATTGGTTTGGCTAAGGCGACTAGACCTCCGCACCGTAAATTCCATTAATCATTAGCAGCAAAACTATTTCTTTTAACAGGTAAAATACATTACGTTTCTGTTTCATAGCTAATCTTACCACGGGAGGTTTAGTTTCTTTACTTTAGACTGATAGAAGTGCTCTAGTTTTTCCAACATAAGGGGTGTTATTGCCATATCGGCACTCTTCACATTACTTGATAGCTGGTTCACATCAACATTTCCGGGAATAACGGTTGCCACTGCATCATAGGCCAAACAAAACGCAATAGCCATTTGAGCTAGGTTTACCTCTTTTCCTGTAATGGCTATCACTTTCGTTACGAGTTCGGCTCTGGTTTCAATATCTTTCGCAGACCAGCGGCTTCTAATGTCTGTAAAGGTACTTTTGGCATTATATTTTCCACTTAACCAACCAGAATCAAGTGGTATTTTTACAATTATGCCCACTTCATTTTTTTGGGCTTGTGCAAAACCACAACGGGCATCTTGATGAAAAATATTAAAAAACGTCTCCATTACTTTTGAATTCGTGGTATCCATCAGCAACTTCATATCTGCATAGGTATCCAAAGAAGCGCCGTACGCTTTAATTTTACCTTCATGCTGTAACTTTTCCAGTATTTCGTAGTGGTCATTTTTATTGCCATCCAAATAAGCCGAAGGTGGATTGTGAATAATAAGTGAGTCTACATAATCTACTTGAAGTCGTTTTAGACTTCCTTCCAAAGATGTTCTTATATGATCAGCACTGTAGTTTAGACTACCCGTATGCGTATGGCCAAATTTGGTGTTGATAACGATGGTACTTCGGTCCACTTTTTTGAGGGCTGAGCCTAATCGTTCTTCACCGGTTCCGTGCCCGTAATTTGGAGCGGTATCAAAAAAATTGACACCTACATCCAGCGCGCTATGAACGAGATGAACGGCTTGTGTTTTGGTCATACTTTTCCAACCAGAATCGTGTCCTAATTGCCATGCTCCCAGACCAATTTCAGAGATAGGTATGGAATTTTTGATATATGGGTTAAATTTCATGCAATTAAAAATAACGTTTTGACTGTGTCACGTGCAGGATTTTGGAAAACTAAATTATCAACAAGTACGAATTTACAATAGAAGCAGAAACTTTCCATGAACGATTTTAGCCCCCATTGCGCCAAGCGTGTAAAAGGAGCATGTTTTATTTTTTCACACGAGTATACATCAAGGTATTTCCTCTTCCCATATAGGTCAAGGCTAATTTTTCAGAACTTAGGTTTGAAATATACCAACATAAATCAGACTCTTTACAACTAATGTAATTATCTGTTTCTCTTGGTTCATGGTCAGAACTGTTTCCTTCATTCATACATCGGTCAGCAAGGACAAATTCTTCATCATCCCAGCCACCTGAACCTTCTGCAATTTCTTTTCTGTGATTCTTTTCAAAAACTAAAAAATTAGTTTCATCTTCATCACTTTGCCATTTTCCTTGCAATAGTTCATAGTTTGAAGTGTCTAAAACAACCTTCTTTTCAGTTTTGACAATGGTTTTAATTTCAGTTATTTGCAAATTCCTACTTTCCTTTTTTAATTTTGAGTTGTCGTTACAGCTTGATATGATCAAACAAGAAATTAAAGCTGCAATAATTGCTAATTGTATTTTCATTTAGTATGTATTGCTTTTAGAATTTTCTGTGCAAAACGTTAAGCTGAACTCGCTTCGAATGTTTTGGGGCTTGGCGAAGTGGGGGATTAGAAGCACAAATGCCGATATTATTACTAATGATCAATTGTAAAACAACTGTTAAATGTTGCACTTCAGTCCGCCTAACGCAAAACCCTTGTTGAACCAAACCCCCTCGTTCCTCGGGAGTAGCAGGACATTTTGCGGCAAGTAATTCATAGCCCGAAAATAGTTCATTTTGTTTAAATGAACATACACAGTAATTTTCCAACCCAAGGACACACTTTTCTCAATCAAGCCAAGGATT
>CAMDCQ010000054.1 GCA_945890595.1 Chitinophaga pinensis | reverse complement strand
CAAGCACCAACTTAGCGGGACAATCACATATTCATCGTCATCCATTTTTTTCTAACTTAAAACGAAAGCTAGAAGTATTGATGTGATGCGTACCCCGTTTTCCACGAGATAAACACCAAGCATAGTATTATGTGCTGGTAAAACTACCTTTGCAGCTATGCTATCGCAATTATCAGCCATTAGCCCTATAGACGGGAGATACAGAAGTAAAGTAAACGAATTGGCTCCTTATTTTTCTGAATATGGACTTTTTAAGTACCGCGTATGGGTAGAAATTGAATATTTCATTGCCCTATCTCAATTGAATTTACCCCAGTTTCCTGCCATTGCCGAAAATGATATCGCTTTTCTTCAAAAGATTTATCTTGAATTTAGTGAAGCCGATGCCCAAGAAATTAAGGACATTGAAAAAACCACCAATCACGATGTAAAAGCGGTTGAATATTTTATTAAAAAACAACTTAAACATACCGTTCTGGAGGAATACAGTGAATTTGTTCACTTTGGACTTACCAGTCAAGATATTAATAATACCGCCATACCTTTTAGCTTACAGTTGGGCTTGGATGAGGTTATTATCCCTGCCTACAAAAACATTTTGGAGCAACTTAATAGCTGTGCTAGCCTATGGAAAACCATCCCATTATTAAGTAGAACCCACGGACAAGCGGCTACACCTACCACAATGGGCAAAGAATTTGCCGTTTATGCAGAGCGACTTAGAATACAATTAGAAACCTTGATTAACACGCCAATTAGTGCCAAGTTTGGAGGTGCTACCGGTGCTTTTAATGCGCACAGATTGGCATTTCCTAGCATCAACTGGCCTGAGTTTGGCGATCATTTGGTAGCTGATTTGGGCTTAGTACGAAGCTATCCAACAACGCAAATAGACCATTACGATCAACTCGCTGCTATTTTTGATTGCCTTAGAAGAATGGATGTTATTTTAATGGATTTTGCGAAAGACGTATGGCAATACATTAGCATGGACTTTTTCAAGCAAAAGATTGTTGCTGGAGAAATTGGCTCGAGTGCGATGCCTCACAAAGTAAATCCCATTGATTTTGAAAATGCAGAAGGAAACTTTGGCGTAGCTAATGCCCTATTGGACCACTTTAGTAATAAGCTGCCTATAAGCAGATTACAACGTGACTTGACAGACAGTACTGTGCTTAGGAATGTTGGTGTACCTCTTTCTCACCTCTTAATTGCCCTTAAAAGTTTAGAGAAAGGAATGAGTAAATTGATTTTGAATGAAGAGGCTATACACGCCGACTTAAACAAAAACTGGGCGGTGACGGCAGAGGCGATACAAACCATCCTGCGAAGAGAGAAAATAGAGGGTGCCTATGAACTTCTAAAAGACCTTACCCGAACCAATAACGGAATAAATGAGGCTTCTATCCAAGCTTTCGTAGCCAAACTTGACGTGTCTGACCAAGTGAAAATGGAGATTGCTGCCATTACTCCATTTAACTATTTAGGGTATGCCGCAGAGTAAAAAAACGCTTGTACTAGGTGCTACTCCTAACCCAAATCGATACGCTTACATAGCCACTGAGATGTTGCGTGATTTTGGTCATGAGGTGATTCCGTTTGGCATCAAAAAAGGACAAATTGGGGCAGTTGACATTCTAAATGAATGGCCCACTAATGCAGAAGTTGACACCATTACGTTATACATTAACCCCACTCTTCAAGAGGGGTTTTACGAGCAGATAGTAGCTCTAAAACCCAAACGTATTATTTTTAATCCCGGAACTGAAAATTCAGTCCTACAAAATTTAGCAACTTCCCAAAAAATCGAGACTATAGATGCCTGTACATTAGTACTTTTGCAGACCAATCAATATTAACATTTACCTGAATGAATAAAGTAATAATTTACGTTTTAGCTGCCTTTGCACTTGTATCTTGTAGCCAAAGCCAAGAATCAATGTTAGCCGAAATAGCAGCATTTGAAGACTCCGAAAAAACAGGAACCAAAGAAGGCTTAGCAGAATTGGCTGTGCTTCACAAGGCTTATGGTATAAAGTATGAAGATGCGCAAGCAAATGACTACCTGTATGCGGCTGCTCAGTATTATTACTATGAAAACAATACCGCAGAAGCAGAATCACTACTTACGCAATACATCACTAGAGACGACAGTACGGAACGTTTCAGAAATGCGGCTATCAATCTAGCTATACTGAATGGTAAAGCAGGTAAATTTACCGAGGCAGACGATCTTATTTCTGAGGTATTAGATAAAGACCTGCCTACTGCCGCACAGTGGCAAGATGTCATCCAATTATACGAAGACAAGTTAAAAGCAAATAAGAATATCGCTCCAAAAGACTACGAACGATTAGCCCTAGCGTGCACTGCCGTGGGACGTTTTGAAGAAGCACTAACTGCACTTGACCAAGCGATTAAAGATTTCCCTAAGTATGAGAATCGTTCAGATTTGATATACCGTGCTGGATTTATAGGTTGGGAATATTTAAAAGACAGTAAGGTTGCTTCTGCATACTACAAACAATTTTTGGCAGAATACCCCAATGCTAGCAATGCAGAAGAGGTAAAAATAATCTTAAACAAAGGCATGCTCACTATGAGTGATGAGGATATTTTAACCATGTTAAAAGGTAAGAATAAGTAATGCCTATTGCGTTAATTACAGGAACCACATCGGGTATAGGCGAAGCAACTGCTCAACTGCTTGCTGCACAAGGTTACAACTTAATTATAAATGGTCGTAGATTAGATAAACTGGAGGTTCAAGCAGCAGAACTCAGTGACAAGTATGGAATCTCGACGCACCTCATGCACCTTGATGTACGCGATGCGGATGCGGTGACCGATTTCTTTACATCGTTACCCGAAGCATGGCAAAATATTGACGTTGTTGTAAATAATGCAGGGCTGGCTGCAGGTTTAGACAATATAGAAAACGGGAGTATCGATGATTGGAATAGAATGATTGACACCAATATTAAGGGACTGCTCTACGTTACAAAATCTGCTATTCCTTTACTCAAACAAACCAAAGGACATATTGTAAATGTAGGTTCGATAGCGGGAAAAGAAGTGTATCCGAACGGCAATGTTTACTGTGGCACTAAACACATGGTAGACGCCCTAAATAAGGCGATGCGCAGAGAACTAGCTGAATCAGGTATTCGCGTATCTGCGGTACATCCTGGAGCGGTAGAAACCGAATTTTCATTGGTTAGATTAGAAGGCGATACGGTTAAAGCCGCTTCTGTATATGAAGGTTTTGAAAACTTAGTGGCGCAGGACATCGCAGATGCTATAGGTTATATCATAAGTCGTCCTAAGCATGTGAATATAAACGAGCTTATCATTATGCCAACAGCACAACCTGCTGCAGGAGTTATACTCCGAAACCAAGGTCTTTAGTTCAGTAAAAGAGCTGATTTTAATTAATAACCCGCCTGACCAGTTAGACGAGTATCCCTAGAGTGTATGCTCATAACAGGAATTTCACTACTATAAACCAGCTTTTGAGAATAGCTATCCATAAATAGTCCCTCGCTTTCAGTCTCTGTCATAATTAAAATTAATCCAGCATTTACGTCAGTAGCGTAGGTCATAATCCCTTGAGATACCCTAGTTCCAAATCTAGTTTCTACGGTGTATTTAAGACCTCTTTCGCTCAGAAAATTTTCTGTTTGTCTAAGATATGAATTTACTTTTTTTTCGGTCTCACTTCCACTAGTACTAGAAATACCTAATAAGTGAATAGTTGCACCAGATCGCTTGGCAATTTCTGCGCAGTAGGGCACTTTTTGGCGTGTTTTGGTGGAATCTGCCAATGGAAGTAGAATATGGTCTAATTTAAATTCATCCGAACTTGTCTTTACACTGAGCACGGGACATACAGCGCTATTTATCACATTAAAAATGTCATTGGAGTTCCAAAATGGTTTAAATCCTTTTTTATCCTTAGTACCCAAGATGATTAGCGTAAAATCCCCTTGTTTTTCAAACTTGGCTACTTCATCATAAAATTTCCCCTTCCTTTCTGATAATTCAACACTAATCCCTTTGGATAAGGTAAAGTCTTTTATCTGTTTTTTAGCGTCCTCAAACGTTTCAAACGTATCTCCAGACACAAAAAGAACGGTCAATTCGGATTTGAATAATGAAGCATAGTTACACGCTTGAACCAAAGCATTCGTGGATGCTGCTGTTTTGTCAATAGCTAGAAGAACCTTATCAAATGTATTTTCCATGATCATTTGTTATTTACATTGAATTTTAATTGGCATAAAAGTACTGAATAATTTTTAATATGACAAAAAAATGTCAAATACTGTTTATAATTAATTAATTATTCGGTGGTTAGAGGGTCCTAATCCCCAACTTTAAGGTCTTTATGACGAATAGAGGCATACTTAATCTTATCTAACAGATTAAAAATAATCTGCTTAGTAGGTAATCCTTTGCTTCTAGTAAGGTGGAAATTTTTTGCCTAGTTGAATCTAAATTCTAAATTCAAGTCTTGGATTTTCTTCTTCGTAATCTCATCCATTTGGAGTTTGTAGCGCGAAGATTTAGCGACAACAGCCTTGTCTTTATTTCGAATTTTAAAAGCCAATCCTACTTTACCTCGCTCATCAATCAGGTCATAAATTTTTTCCATCAACTCTTCGTTCACTTCATCAGCGTTTAGGCTTATGGTCACTTTTTTTAATTGGTGAGAAACAGTATCCTCTAAAAATGTCATTTGCTGTATGTTAAGATCTAACATGGCAGGATCTCTATAACTTTTATCCCCTTTAGCCGCTATAAACACTTGTGCGTTTAAAGAAATCCAGGCTTTATTTTCTGTATATCGTTCCCCAAACATCGCAAACTCTCGTGTCCCACTAAAATCCTCTAGGGTAAAAATACAATAAGGCTTACCGTTTTTAGAAACGGCCTCTCGTACTGTGGTTATCATACCTGCTAGTTTTATATCGGCACCCAACAAGGCAAGATTTTGTTCTTCTAAAGCAACGAGTGAATGCGTTGTAAAATGGTCAATCTCAAATTTATAATTATTAAGTGGGTGTCCAGAGATATAAATCCCCACCAATTCTTTCTCACGCTGCAGTTTTTCCATTAAGGACCACGCCTCTATTTTTGGTAATTCTGGTTCTTTGATTTCTAGCGAACCCGCATCGCCAAACAAAGATGCCTGACTATTGGCAGTATCACTTTGCACTTGATTTCCAAAACGTATAGCCATTTCTATTCCCATTCCTTGGCCTAAATCTGTAACGTAACTCGCTCTATTTATTTCGAACTCATCAAACGCTCCTGCAATGGCTAAGTTCTCTAGTGACTTTTTATTAACCACACGTTGGTTTGCTCGTTTACATATTTCAAACACGCTGGTATAATGTCCATTTTGACGACGCTCTCTGATAATCTCCTCGGCTGCCGTGCCCCCTACCCCTTTGATAGCTGCGAGGCCAAAGCGTATAGCGCCATCCTTATTTACACTGAATTTTTGCTCGCTTTCATTTACACTTGGTCCTAAAATTTCTATGCCCATCCACTTACATTCATCCATAAAAAAACTCACCTTTTTGATGTCGTTCATATTATGGGTAAGTACCGATGCCATAAACTCTGCAGGGTAATGTGCTTTAAGATAGCCCGTGTGAAAGGCCAAATAAGCATAACACGTACTGTGACTTTTATTAAATGCATAAGAAGCAAACGCCTCCCAGTCTTTCCATATTTTTTTAAGAATCTCTTCGTTGTGTCCCCTCTCGGTTCCTTGGGAAATAAATAAATCGAACATCTTATTCATGAGTTCAATTTGCTTTTTACCCATTGCCTTACGCAAACTATCTGCCTGCCCCTTGGTAAATCCAGCTAGCTTTTGTGACAAGAGCATTACCTGCTCCTGGTACACCGTAATTCCATAAGTATCAGCTAGATATTCTTCCATATCGTCTAGGTCATACTTAATAACTTGTCGACCATGTTTACGCTCTACGAAATCTTTGATGTACTCCATAGGACCCGGACGATACAAGGCATTCATCGCAATCAAATCCTCAAATTTGTCTGGTTTTAGTGCCTTGAGATGTTTTTGCATACCGGGACTTTCAAACTGGAATACCCCGTTTGTATTCCCTTTAGAAAAAAGCTCCAGTGTCTTTTTATCGTTAAGTGGTATATCATCCTCTACGATATCTACCTTATGCCTTGCCTTTATAATGGCAATAGCATCTTTGATAATGGTAAGTGTTTTAAGACCAAGAAAATCCATTTTCAGTAGGCCTGCACTTTCGACCACGCTGTTATCAAATTGCGTCACCAATAGATTAGAATCTTTAGCTGTGGTTACCGGAACATATTTGGTAATATCGTCTGGAGTTATAATGACTCCACAAGCATGGATGCCCGTATTACGCACAGAGCCTTCTAGTCTTTTGGCTGTTTGAATCATTTGGCCAATCTCATCATCTTGCTCAGCCATCGCCCTAAACTCTTCAGCAGCTTTGTTTTGATCTGCATTCATAGCGTCCTTCAATTTCTTTTGAACACCGTCTGGAGCCAATACTTTATTCAGATTTGCGCTTAAATGCTCTGGGAAAGCCTTTGTTACTTTATTCACTTCCGAAAGAGGAATATCTAGCACACGACCAACATCCTTTATAGATGAGCGTGCAGCCATACTACCGTATGTAATTATTTGCGCAACTTGTTTTTGACCGTATTTGTCAATTACATAATCGATGACTTTTTGCCTTCCTTCGTCATCAAAATCAATATCAATATCAGGCAGAGATACCCTTTCCGGATTTAAAAAACGCTCAAAAAGCAAGTCGTATGCGATGGGATCTACGTTGGTAATCCCCAAACAATACGCAACTGCGCTTCCTGCCGCAGAACCCCTTCCGGGCCCTACCGAAACGCCCATTTCCCGAGCGGCGCTGGTAAAATCTTGTACAATCAAGAAGTAGCCCGGATACCCCGAGTCTTTGATAACAGACAACTCAAAAAGCAAACGCTCTTCAATGTCGATAGTCATCTGCGGATACCTTTTTTTCGCACCCTCAAACGTGAGATACTTTAAGTAATCGTCTTGAGTCTTAAACTCAGGAGGCATAATAAAATTGGGCAACAATACGTCTCGTGTAAGTTTAGGCGTAGTGATGCTGTCTACAATTATATTGGTATTATCTAGTGCTTCCGGGATGTCTGCAAAAAGCCTTCCCATCTCCTCTTGTGTTTTAAAATAAAATTCATTATTGGGGAATGCAAATCGCATCCCTTTGCCATATCCCTTAGGATCTGACATTTTTGAACCTGTATTTACGCACAACAAAATATCATGCGGCAAGGAATCCTCTTCTTCCATATAATGCGAGTCATTGGTCGCTATGGTTTTTAGGTCATATTTTTTGGCAAACCTTATAAGTACTTGGTTTACGTCTTCCTGACTCATCCCTGTGCCATCTATATTTTCGATACCGTGACGTTGAAGCTCGATATAAAAATCCTCCCCAAAGATCTCGATATATTCCTTAAGCAACTTTTCCGCTTCTGCCTCGCCCTTAAACAAAATGGCTTGCGGTATTTCTGCGCCTATGCAACATGAAGTGGCAATAAGCCCCTCACTGTGTTTCTTTAATATTTCTCTATCTATTCGCGGATACTTACCATAGAGGCCTTCCATAAACCCAATCGAACAAAGCAGAGACAAATTCTCATATCCTTTTTGGTTTTTTGCTAATAGGAGTTGGTGAAATCGTTTGTCTTTGGTGTCTCCTACAAAAGAACGTCTGAACCTATCTTCCACCATATAAAACTCGCAGCCTACAATGGGCTTTACGCCATGACGCTCACCAGAGTTGACGAACTTAAAAGCCCCAAACATATTTCCATGATCCGTTAAAGCAACGGCTCGCATACCATCAGCCTTGGCCTTAGCAAACATATCATCTATAGGCGATGCTCCGTCGAGCAAGGAATATTGACTGTGGCAGTGTAGGTGAGAATATTGTGTCAAGCTTTTTTTTAGTTAGTAGTTATTGGTTGAAAGTAAGTGTAGTCTTGTAAATCTGACGTATACCAGCTCACATCTAATTTTCTACAGCACAATAATACTGAATGAACATTTGCTATTTCATAGAAATTGACACTGATTTTGCACACTGTTTTTTGATAACTTTTTAGGTGCTTGATAGTGAGGGTTTTGAAATTGTTGTTGATAAAAAAAATGGTCTTGTCATGCCCTTGAATGAAAGTAAAACTACGTTGACGAAAGGAGGACTATGATATGCAATACGTTGAATTCCAGAAAATTCTGGCGTTGATTTGTAGAAGCCATCTAGACCATAAAAAAGTTATGCCATTCCACTTTTTTTAGTAATTCCCCCGATATGAAAAAATATATTTTTATAACGCTCATTGGCACACTTCTAGGCTCGGTTTCTTCGTATGCTCAAAACTTCCGTAACCTAAATTTTGATACGCTGGTAGATGGCAGATTAGCTCACTGGGTGCTAGAGGGTGACGGAAAATATGAACTACTTACTTCCGACAAGCAGTTTGACACGGTTACGCTATATAATGAGGGCAAACAGTTTGTAAAATTATATACGTATGACACTAGTCAGATACAAAAGGCAAAACTCGTACAACGCGTTAAATATGATGGGATTTATGTTAAAAATATAGGTATAAGGGAAAGTGGCTTTAGTGATGATACCACCAGGGGTAGATACGCTAGCTTTTATGTTCAATTGTATTATTGGGATACTGAACTAAATAGTCGACGATACACTTACAGCAGTGGCGTGCCGATTATTTTGCGTAGCAGACATCCCTTTGCTATACCAGATACGATAGGTTTATTTAATAGCGATTACACTGCATTGCCTTTCTCTACCCCCGATCCTACCTATAGAGCAGACAGTATAGAAATAAGTATTGAAGTATTAGACTTTAGCTATCCTCAGTTTAAGCAGCGTTTGTACTTTGACGACCTAGAACTTAGATATACATCTGCGGGAGTCTCTCCAGTGGCTATTTTGTCTAGTAGGCTGTATCCTAATCCGGCCGTAGGGAGTTTTACACTCGATTTTGATGACAACAGCCCAAAGCAAGTACACATTTTTGACATACGTGGTAAACTGATGCATACACAAGAAGTAAATAGCACATCTGCCACTATCCCTACTCATACGTGGGCTGAGGGTGTGTATATGGTAAGGTGTACAGCTGAGCAAGGTACAAGCACGCATAAGCTTATAAAGCAGTAAGTGTAGAAGCTTACGGCGGCGGGGAGACTCGTGATTTATTCCTTTAACATTTCAAATTTATTAATCATCTGAAATGTCCTGTTTTTGGGGAGTACTATACAAATGCAAGTCCAATAAGATTAGTCTCACACTGCCTTTTGTTACGCTAAGCTTCAACAAAACAAGAAAAAATCTATCTAATTAAGTTTACACTGCCACTTTGGTATATTGGCGAGCCATTATGGTCAAGGTAATTTAGCATCCACAAATACGTACCGTTTTGGCTTAGGTTGCCTTCATACATACCGTCCCAACCTGAATCTATTCTATCAAAGATCTTTTCACCCCACATGTTGTAGATGGAAAGTCTGGCATTCTTTATTTCACAATCCGTTATAGGATAAAATACATCATTTAAACCATCTGCATTAGGACTAAATGCAGTAGGAACGAATACGACACAATTACACTCCTTCATGTCAACATACGTTCTATCAGAAGCACTACATCCGTTTTCAGATATCACTAGAGAATATTCTCCAGAATAAGAAACTAATAAGCTTTGACTTGTACCTCCATTTTGCCACAAGTAATCATAAGGCTCAGTCTCAAAAGGTGTTATCAAAGTTGCTTCACAGCCTATATAAGTGCTATCTGGCAAAAAGTCTTTTGGAACTTCGGTTATATAAATTTCACTTTTTAACACCTTAGTTAAACCTAGCTTATATGCTGTAGCTTCTACTTCAAATATCCCTCCAGTAGTATACAAATGCTCTTCCAATCGATGCCCTGAAACACTTACCCCATCTCCAAACTGCCAATGAACAGAATCCAATTGCTGTTCGGCTAATTCAAATAAAGAACCATTACCCAGACAAAATGAATCTGCCAACAAACCACAATCTATAAATTCCACTTTTAGGGTGTCACTCATAGTACAATGAATATCAGATACTTGTACCCAAATATCACCTCTATCTGCGATGTCAACATCTATCTCGTAAAGATTTGAACCAATACTCCAAATCACCCTTTGTAAATTCATCTGATCTACCTCAAGTGTAATACTCTCATTGTTGCATAGTAAGGTATCCCTTCCTAAATTAGGTTTATCCATCCTTAATGACGCTACAGAGTCAGTAGCATAAAAGACTTTATTCCCTCTAAATATCTGTGCTTCTATAACAACACTACCACTCGTGCTAGGTGTGTACTGTGTGCTCGAATCAAAAGACGTGAACTCTTCTCCGTTAATATGCCAATGAATAGAATCGCAAGACGAATTAACGTTAATCACCGATTGGTTTCCGACACATAAAGTATCTACCACTATAGAGAATTTATAACTACTAGGTCTATTCACAATAGAGGTCGTAGGCAATCCTCTTACCGCTTTCCCTCCAAGCAGCGAAAGACCTTGATGGTGACATACAATCTTACTTTTTTCAAACTCAACAAAATCTAAATACGAAACAAAATCTCGCTCTATACCCGAAATAACATACAGACGATGATCTACGCCCATCTTTGCCCGAATAAGTGCCCTGTTGACCATTAAGGTATCAGCGTTTATATCTTTTAGTTGATTATTAGATATAACATCGTCCAGTACGTATCTAGTTAATAGTCTTGTAGAAGATAACCCATTATTAACATATTCTATAAAAAAGATAAACTTACCACTTGGAGAAAGCTCTAAATCAAGCAGCGTATTATCAGAAGTACACGTAGTCTTGTAGGTAAATTGCCCTGTTTGTTTGTCAAAATCAAAGACAAAAACACCTCTTTTTGACTCCCCATCGGGTGTAGATTGATAATACCCTGTAAAAAAGACAGACTCCCCACCAAGAGAAAATACTAAATGTCCAGCAGACACTGCTACCATTTCGGGTTTGTAAATAACAGGAGTCTTATAGACTATGGGCGTATGAACTACACCATCCTCTGTGAGTAAAAATGACTGCCACCTGCTATGAACATTATGTTTACCTGCCACAATCCAGACATCGGTTCCATTTTCATGTTTAGTAGCCGTAACGGATTCATTCCCATTCTCCGATAAAAATACATTTTTAAGAATTATCTCGCCTAGTCCTCCATTAGCACGTATGTTGACCATAGAATAATTAAGCTCTCCTCCTAAAACTAAAATGCCAGTTGTAAAAATATAATACATAGAATCACATCCAGGTTTCTGTACGATGAGAGAACTTGTACCACTAGTATGTCCTTTGAGACCGGTACCGTTAGCCATAACCGTATGATTTCTATCCCATACCGACCGGCCGTCGGTATAAAACAATAAATTCCCTAAACTATCGCATACAATGGCCGTTTCCTCTTCTGCATCTGTTTGCCCGTCTGTCAAAACCTTAGGCACATCACCTTGCAATGAAATCCCAGCACCTTTTCCAAAATACCATATAGAGTTTTCCAACTGTGCAGCCAAAGGCAGCACACTGAAAATCAAGATTAACGATATGTAGTATTTTTTACGCAAATAACAAATATACTTAAATAGCAGGTAAGTTTATTCGATTACCTGCTACTATTGATTTTAACTACAATCTGATTAGTAATAAAAACGCATGTCTACGCTAGTAGGTGTGTAATTTGTAATATCTACATAAACCGCCCGAGGCAGAGTAGAACAATCCATAAATGCAGCTCCAGGAGGACTCGAGCAATTTAAAGAAGATTTTGAGTTTTCTTCCGGTAAATACAACATGGAAGACAATGAGCTTATCAGCTTTGTAGCCATGAATCCCGATGAATTAGACTTGACCCAAGCTGCCAATAACTTTCATAGGATTGCAGATGAAGATAACTACATCACAGGCTCAGACGACTTTGTGGTGGTAAATAGATACGGAGGCAGGGAATGGGACAATGAATGGATTACAGGCGATGCGGGTAAAGGCTCGGTTTTCTTCTGGGATGTAACCGCTAGCGCAGCCTCCATACAAGAAGCCCAAGACCGCAGCAACTGCCCTATGGACGAAATTGAAACGCGTTATGAAACGTGGATGAAATGGGGTGAGAGTGATCTTGTGAGAATGAGCTAGTTAATAGATAGCGTCTTGCAGATTTGCGATGTGGCGGGATTGGTAGCTGTATCTTTTAATTTGGCTCAAATGTTAATTAGATATAGACTATTTCTATTACCACTAAACCCGCCATATCCGCAAATCTGCTGCTATGGGCTGGTTTTACTTTCTAATTGAAACCTTTCAGTATACTCTATTTCATTATCATTATATGTTTTCAAAATGAATTATCTATCTCGTAAAAATTCATTTAATGACAATCGAGTTTTAAACTTCTCTACTTTATAGACTTTTTCAGTTTTGTCCACATACATTAATCCCACCACACTTGGGTAGTGGTTTTGAGAATAATCTTCATAAAAATAAACATAATTTTGATCACCATTTGAATTGCTTAGAATTCGGTTTGGTGTACCAAGTTTATTTAACATCTCAAGTTTTGTATGACCTACTTGTTTCTTAGGCCCTAAGCATGAAATTGCTGTAGCAATAATAAAAAGCACAAATAACTAGAAGGCCGCTATCCGAAATAGCGGTCTTTTTTTGGTTTAGCTTGAATTGTAAATTTTAAAGTTAGCCTTTTCGCCTTAGCCTAATACAATTAATGTCAATAAAATTCACATCATAAATGGCCATATTTCCGAATTTAGTCGTTAGAAATACGCGACGTAGCATTGGCTACGACTGTGTTTTCTGCCTCTATCTTTGAAAATCTATCTCATTTCTTAAGGTGAACTTTATCAATATCACTTGTACTATACCAAAACCCCTAGAAAGCGGAATGATTTTATTGAACCCGCATTATGTATTAGAGAATCGTAATGAGTGGGTAAAGGCCAATAATAGCAGGTGTTTTGCTTCGAAAAGCATAGCACCGCTATGGTTAAGAAGAAAAATACAGTTTACGACTGCTATTGCAGGCATTTATGCACGTAATAGATTTGCTAATGCATAATGCGGGTTGAATTTATTTTCTTTGCTTTAATATTGTCTCCAAGTAAGACCTCTTGAAAAAAATAGTTGGATATATCAAGCAATTCTATCGTGAACACTTTAGTTGGGGTGAGTTTACTGTAGCACTGCTATTTCTCATTGGCTTCTGCTTTTTTAAGTATTACAAGTACATTCCTTCGGATTGGGGTGAACAATCGTTACTTACCCGATGGTGGTATACCGCTTATTTGGCAGATTATAAATTCTCATTTCATCTCATTTTGTATGGTTCACCGCTACTTATAGGCTA